>DATNQN010000096.1 GCA_036703985.1 Leptolyngbyaceae cyanobacterium | reverse complement strand
GGCAGGGGGCAGGAATAAGGGAGAGAAAGCTGACTATACAATGGGTTTCATGCTCGTTGTTTCTCTTCCCTTCCCCTCTTCCCTCTCTAGGTGTTTTGGCAAAAATCGCCAGTACTTGTAAAATAAAATCTAAAATTTGTGATATGAAAAATCGCTTCTTTCGGTTCGGACTCGTATTTATCCTGTCAATCGTTTCGATTTTAAGCTGGTGGACGCTGCCTGCTCAGGCTATGACAGAAGAGCAAAAGCTTTTAGCAGAAGTATGGCGTGTTGTTAATTACTCTTATGTCGATCGCACTTTCAACCATCAAAATTGGTGGGCGATCCGAGAAAAGGCCATCAAGCAACCTTTGCGGAATCGAGAAGAAACCTATGCAGCGATTTCTAAAATGCTGGCTTCTCTGGACGATCCCTTCACCCGACACCTTCAGCCCAACCAATATCGTAGTTTACAAGTAACCACTTCTGGGGAATTAACCGGCGTTGGGTTACAAATTGCTTTAGATGAGGAAACTGGTAATTTACAAGTGATCGCACCGATCGCGGGATCGCCAGCCGAGCAAGCTGGACTGCAACCGCGCGATCGAATTTTAGAAATCGATGGCGTTTCCACCAAGCAAATCGGTTTGGATGAAGCGGCGGCGAGGATGCGCGGCCCGATCGGTACTTCTGTGACCCTCAAGGTGTGGCGCAGCGGCAAAGAGGCAAAAGAATTTGAATTAGTGCGCGATCGAATCGCTCTTAACCCTGTTTTTGCAGAACTGCGTTCTCAATCGGACGGTATCCCAGTAGGTTACATTCGTCTGAATCAGTTTAACGCTAATGCCACCAAAGAATTAGCCAATGCCATTACCAACTTAGAAGAACGGGGAGCAGAAGGCTACATTCTAGACTTGCGAAATAACCCAGGCGGTTTATTGCAAGCAGGCATTGAGATTGCCAGAATGTGGTTGGAGCGAGGAACGATAGTCTATACCGTAAATCGGCAGGGAGTATTTGGTAGCTTTGATGCCACTGGTTCAGCACTCACGCAAGACCCCCTAGTCGTTTTAGTCAACGGCGGAACCGCCAGTGCTAGTGAAATTTTGGCAGGCGCGTTACAAGATAACCATCGTGCTCAAATAGTGGGCGAAAAAACTTTCGGCAAAGGCTTAATTCAGTCTTTATTCGATCTGTCTGACGGTTCTGGTTTAGCAGTGACAGTTGCTAAATATGAAACGCCCAATCACCACGACATTAATAAATTAGGTATCATGCCCGATCGAGTGGTAAACTGGGAGCCGACTAGTAGAGCAGAATTTGCTACAGAAGCAGACCAGCAATATCAAGCTGCTTTAAAACTATTAACTCCTCATTCAGTATTAGCTGATGCTGCTTAAAAACATTTTTTTGGTAATCAATTAACCAATTCACTGGTGAGAGAGAACAAATTTGATGCAATTGCCGTCTGAATAAATCAAAAATCCCGTTCATTTAACTTTTAACTAATAAAAATTGAAATGAACGGGAGCTAAAAAACAGACCTATTCAATTACCGATAATTATGTCACTCGATCAAAAATTCACGCTGACAAAACGACCAGTTAGTTCGGCTTGCGTTACGTTTATCGCTCCTCCCAACCATTGTCCAGTATTAGTGCCAATATAAATACCAGTTATACTGCCATCCCCATTGGGATCGATTTGTTGCAGGTTGATTTCCGAAAGTGCAGCCTGTGGAATTTGAGTAATATCAACTAAACTACTCAAAGATAGTAAAGGAATACTGAAAGCTTGAAAAACGAGATTAGCCTCTGTTAAACCTCCTGTTAAACCGATCGCATCGCTAGAAGCATCGAAATCTAGAATTACATCTCCAGACAATGGTTGACTAACAGCATTATCAGTTCTTATGACAAAAAGATCGCTACCTCCGCTTCCCTTGAGTGCATCTTGTCCGAAGTCGCCAATTAGAGTATCGTTTCCCTCCCCACCAACTAGAAAGTCATTATCTCTGCCACCTCGAATTAGATCGTTTCCCGTTCCCCCAACAATAAAATCACTACCAATATTGCCATTTAGTACGTCGTTACCATCTTCTCCGTATATTTCGTCAGCTTCCGTCCCCCCAAAAAGGCTATCGTTACCACTACTTCCACGCAAAACATCTTTACCTTGAAAGCCTAAAATCAATTCGCTATCAATGGAACCGATGATTACATCATTACCTTCAAGCGCTAACAATCCTTCTGGGTAGGGAGTTAAGAAACCAGGCGTTAAAGTGAAAGAATCATCGGTGGCATTTAAGAGATAACGCAAACCGTCTGGGCCAGCCATAATCATAGCCTCCTTAAATAGGTTGTATTAAAAACTCTAATGAAACACCCTTTTCTAAGATAAAAGCAGTTTGCTTAATTTAATCACTTTCTTTGCTAGCAAACATTTTCGGGGTATTCCCCATTGCTACCGACTTAAGAATTCGATCCTTTTTGTAAGATATTTTGGATACATTGGGCAAATTCTACCACTTATGCCTCCTCAAATTTTTCTACTTTCGAGATCTTTTCCAATTTAAGACCGATGGGTGCAAAATTATGAATTATCTCAGGCTGATTTCCGATGGGGTGGCAAACACGAGCAATCGAGCTTTTGTTAGGCAGGATAACCAAACGCCAAACAGAGAGCAAGACGATAAACGGAATGTACCCAGCTTTTTACTTAAAGAGATCTCCGATACAAATGGGGAGTTAACTTTACCGACAACTGGCGAAGTCGAAGCTAGCCAAAGCAGACAACTAGGTATAGATTGGCTAGTTGGTTTCGAGCAAAGTAGTCATTTATTGATGGCAGCAATTGAGCTACCTAATTTTACCCTCAGATATGCTAATGAATGCTTTTGCCGTTTGATGGGAATTGAAAGACAAAATTTAGGCAACCGGGAAATCAATTTGCTGGCGTTGTTAGCAGAATTAAATGATGTCGATCGAGAATATTTATATAAGCGGTTGTTACTTCAATTGGTGTTGCGAGATATTTACCAAATAAATATTCAAGGATTGTTTGAAGAGCCGATTGTAGCTTCTACAGCTAATTGTGTTGAATCAGAAACTCACTGGGTAGAGTTTTGGTTAAGATTACCTCCCCAAAATGCGATCGCAAATAGTCAAGAAAACCAAAAAAACTGCCCAATTCAACTGAAAGTCTCTCGTGTCGATCGAAATTTAGATGAGTTTGCAGATTTGCCAATCTCCCAGATGTCAGAGACAGAATTGCAAAATTGGTTAAAAGAGCCGAGTCAAATTCAATTACTTTTATCTAAGTTAGTCACCGATAATTATCATATAGAAGGATTGGTATTGTTAGAAGGATTAGATGTTACTCTGCGGGAAACTATGCGACGCCTTACCCATCTACTGCTCGAACAAAATTCCATCCTGAGACCGAAAAAATTTCGCCAAGTTAATCAACTTTTGCGATCGCTGTTTCAAGCTCAATATAGTTTAATTCTAAGCGCGGAGCGGGAACAAGGCCGCTTGTTTTTCTGCCCGGAATCCAAACAATTAAAAAGCATTAATTATTCCATGCAATCCCTGCAAGGTTCTCATTTTCTCAAGGCAGCAGAGGAAAATCAAGTTTACAACATTCCCGATCTTTCGCGAGATTGTCCTACAGAATGCGAGCGCTCCTTGCTGAAGAGGGGAGTACGTTCTCTGTTACTGATTCCTTTAGTAGTCAAAGCAACGGCATTAAAGAGCGAGTTTCGCCAATTGGCAGGAGTAATCGGACTAACTAGCGATCGCCCTTACAATTTCAGCAGCCTTCAATACCGTTACGCTACCGAATTAATACTGCCATTTACAGTAGCATTACGCCAAGCCATTCAACAGCGATTTACCCAATTCAACAACATTCATCCAGCAGTGGAGTGGAAATTCTTGCAAGAAGCCGAACGACGTAGTTGGGGAATGCCACCAGAACCAATCAATTTTACTAACGTTTACCCCCTGTATGGCATTTCCGATATTCGCGGTTCTTCACAAGAACGCAACCGAGCGATTCAGGCTGATTTGCTAGAACAATACCAACTAGCGTTAGCAGCAGTAGAAGCTTTTTGTCAGTCTCAACCAACTTCTTTAGGAGAACAATTACGATTGGATTTGATCGAACAGATTAAACAGCTAGAATCCGGAATCACTGTAGATGCAGAATTAACGGCTATTCGATATTTACGTTCTGCGGTTGAAATATATTTTGATTACTTCAGTCAAACTTGTTCTAATGCTCGGTTAGCAGTAGAAGCTTATCGCGAAGCTTGTCAAAACGAACACGAATGCGTTTATAAAGCACGAGATCTCTACGATCGAACTATCGGTCAAATTAATTCTTTATTGCGAGAAACTTGGGATCGCTGGCAAGTTTCTATGCAAAAAATTACAACTCATTACTGCGATATCGAGTCTACCGATGGTATAGATCACATGATTTATGCAGGCGCATCTATTGACCCAAATTTCTGTAGCTTCCACCTTTGCAATTTACGCTACGAGCAGTTGCGAGCTATCTGTGACTGCGGTAGAACGGCTTTTCAAATTCAATCCAAGTACAATACCCAAATGGAAGTTACTCATCTAGTCTTGGTACAAGATTCAACAGTTGATATTTTCCATAATGAAGAAACGGAAAAGTTGTTTGAAGTGAGAGGTACTCGCGACACTCGCTACGAACTAGTCAAAAAACGGATTGATAAAGCTATTGATGCTCAGTCTAAAGAGCGGATTACTCAACCGGGAATGCTGACGATCGTATATTCTACCGATGATGAGTGGATGGAATACCAACAGTACCTCCGTTACCTAGTTCGTGAAGGCTGGGTTGCACAAGAAATCGAATGGGGTACGGTGGAACCACTACAAGGAGTAACCGGATTAAAGTTTGCTCGCGTTCGCATATTACCTGATTTGAATCGCCAAGAATAGCACGCGATGCGTATTGCGCTACTGACTCGCGTGGCTTAACGCGAGTCAGTCTCCAGGCTGATTAACCAGGATGCAACATCTTAGTTAAACCGCTAACTGGCGGAAATTTTTTCCTTAGAACCTCAATAACCTGTTTCTTAAAGTGACGGGGAATCTGCTGGCGAACTGAGCTAGCTAACTTGAGTAACCGTCAGTTGACGACAAGCTTTTAACCCCAAAGTCGGATTATTTTTATATTCAGCTTCTGGAACCCAAACAGTGACAGTCCGATCCAATCCAATTGAGTAGATGTACTCTACATTTGCGTCATAGGTAACGCTGACTTTTAAATTAGAAAAATCGTCTTCGCAAATTTCATAGCCGAACCTGACTACAATCTGAGCAACTAAGCAATCAGGCGTATCGCAGTATTCTCCACAAGTTTCTCTCTCTTGCCAGAACTTTTCCAGAAATGGTTCGAGAATGTGCATGATTTTTTGAGGCGAACCATTCCTGCTTGCGTAGACGATTACCGGATTGCCTTCGACAAGGATATGACAAGGTGTAGGCATTTTTTTTAGTAGGCAGGTTTTGACTGCTGTGGCTGAATAATTTGGAATTTAGTTTTTACTTTTTCGTATTGTACTGCGTTCGACAGAAAATACGGAATCCCTTTCTAGAACTGCTTTTATCGAGTTGGAGGGCGATCGAGAGCAATGTAAATTTTTGTTAAAAAAATCATTTTGTAGTTTTAGCTACAGAATTTTCTGATATCTTAATTAATGAAGGTAAACTCAGCTATAAAAAACGGAGAAACAACTATGTCTGCTAACGAACAAGCCCGCGCTCTCATGATGCGTCATCACCATGTTGTTAAGAATCGCCAGCAATCTATGCTGGGACGCACTGCTGCGGAAGTTGGTTTGGATGATGTGAGTAATGTTTCTGGCAAGATCGATCCCAGCCTCAGAGCAAGTTACGATCGCAGTAATGCTTCTCTCAGTTAGTACCGCTAAATAACACCTAAAATTTGTAATTTTTGCTTTCTCGTTTTCTCGCTGAAATCAAATCCCTCAGCAAGATATTTAAGAATCGTCAATGACTTATGAATGGCAGACAGGGCGTTCCTTATGAAAACGGAACGCCTTTTAAATTTAAGAAAAAGGTCGAAAGCAGGAGAACAAGTAAAAATTGCCCCTTATCGAGGGTAAATTAGTCACAAATAAAATTACAGTTAATTAAAATGCAAATTTAATTAGTGTTTTTCAAGGAAATTTTAAGTTAATATAAATTATATATTTAATCAATTATAACATATATATATTATTAATCACTACAAATTCAACCATGTGAATCAATAAGATTTTTCAAGTTAAAAAAAATTTGTCATCAAAAGACATTTGCCATTGCAGTGCCGTGATAGCGTAATAAATTGACAACCCTTGAAATAGCTTATTTTAGTAGGTTGGCAATGCAAGAATCTATATCTACCAAGGTTACTATAGAGTCTCTGAACAAATATCCGGACTGTGTTTCGCTCCAATTAGAAGCAATTCTCGTGCAGTCAGGGGCAGATGACGCTCAGCAGTTCGATCTTTACTTGACAATTAACTTCTACGAACATTGGGAACCGTTACTAAATGGCCGCGTCAAATTAGGTCTGAAAGGCGGTGAACTCAGGCTAAATCTAGAGAATGGGGAAATTACGTTGGCGTCGGAAGAACTCAGCGGTTCGTGGGCGTTAGCTATAGAAGACAGAAAGGTAGATGAAAAAAGTAGTAATACTGAAAATATCAATGGAGAAAAAATAATTCAAGAAACAAATAATTTACAGTCAAGTTATTGTCAAATTTTCCGTGCGGATTCCCAATCAAATCATGTTTGGATTTTTCAAGTAAAAACTGGTGAATCTGTTTTGAAAGGATCGCTAAAGTCTAAGAAATTAGGAACCGTAACAGTTACGGGTAAACCTTCTCGGATACAGGCTAGCTTTGCCATTAAATCGGCGGATTTATCCGTGACAGATGCAGAAGGTTTGTGGCGACATGATATTCATCCAAATCAGCACGCTGTTTTAGAAAGAAAATTAGCATTATTTCTTTGGGAAGCTAAACTAAAATCTGCCTTGAGCCGGGTGCAGTTATGTTATGAGTGTGGGCCTATCAATCGGGAAAAAGAGGCAGTAGGAAATCTTTCTTTAGCAGCGCTAGATTTACCAAATCTAATTCAAAAAATTACTACATCTCCAATCCATGATTTGCTGGAATTAGCAAAAATGGCAGAATTCAATCCTTTGACAGATTTTGCCGGAGGTAACTTACGGGGTACAACTTTAGACGAAATCGATTTAAGTAATGCTAATCTTTGCCGTACTAACCTGCGAGGTGTTCAATTGTGCGATGCAGAATTAACCGATGCAAACTTAAGCGGTGCTAATTTGGGAGGTGCAGACTTGAGCGGAGCGGATCTGGGTAATGCTAATTTAAGTAATACTGATTTACATAAAGCCAGTTTAGCTCTTGCTAATTTGAGTGGTGCGAATCTGAGCAATGCTGATTTACGGGAAGCAAATTTTAGCAATACCAATCTCGGCGGTGCAAAAGTAATGGAAGCAAGATTTGGAAAAAATGTCGGAATAACGGAAGAAATCAAAGTCAGCCTGATGGAAAGGGGGGCAATTTTTGAAGAGCCGTAGGGCATAGAGCGGTAGCTAGTGCAAGAAAACTGTTATGCAGAAGATAGAAAGAATATTGCTTGTAATCGTCAGATGTTTAAGCTTTTTTTATTGGTGAGTTATTGTCGTCACCCTGCACTATTAAAAAGCAGTCATTGTTTGTCAATGGTGATTCTCTGCAAATACTAGTTACCGCTTTATGTTTCTACGATTTTTTGTCAAGGCGATTCTTGGGGGGTAATGATGGCAGGAGGAACTAAAAAGAGCGGACAGCGCTCTTGAATTACTTGTCACGATCGAGAAGTGGGAGCTAATATTACCAGCGTGGGTTAAAGGTGGTCAGGTCAAATGAAGAAAACAAAATAACAAAGGCGATTTTTTGTTTTGGTTGGCCAAAGCCAAAAATCGTCTTTTGATGAGAGAGTCGTAGAGATGGAAACATTTTTCCGATTCAAAGTCCCAGATTGATGATTGGGGTCAATTATTTTATTTTTCAATCTAAAATCGATTGCCCCTCCATTGGGTAGAAAGGTAGATGTACGTTATAGATATAGCGATCCTAAATGAATTGCAAACAACTTAACCCCTCCCAACCCTCCCCTTGGTAAGGGGAGGGCTAGGGTGGGGTTGATTACTTAAATAGGATCGCTATAGATGGAAAAGTCGGCTCTCTAAATACAGGTTCCCAGAAATTTTAAAATGTAACAATTAAATTGCCTGGATGGGGTGCTGCCTAAATTACTGAAAAGCAGAGAAAGTGGTTGGAGCTAGTTTTAGAGCCGTTTTGGTTTGGCAATGCGTGAAATAATGTGGAAAAGGTTTATGGTCGCGACAGGTTTGAAATATATCAATCAAGTACGCCAACCTGTTGTAGGTTTAATCCTATTAGGTTTATTTACGATCGCTCAGCCAGTTGCAAGTCTGGCCCAAGCACCTAGAGGTACTGCCCCACCAAGTCGGGTAACTGTAGAAGGAGCTTATACTTTAGGGGCAGGCGATCGCATTTTACTAGATATTTTCAACGTCCCCGAATATAGCCGGGAATACCAAGTGCTGGTAAACGGTACGGTTAATTTTCCTTTGATTGGTAGCGTTTCCTTAGAAGGGCTAACCTTAGAACAAGCGGGGAATTTCATTTCTCAGCAATATGCCCGTTTTTTGCGAAGACCGATCGTTACTGTTAGTTTAGTTGCTCCCCGTCCTTTACAAATCGCTTTAGCTGGAGAAATCAATCGCCCTGGTTCATATACCATTCCTTATACTGGTGGCGGGGGGGGATTGCAACAACCAACTCTTTCTCAAGCACTTGGTCTCGCGGGAGGAATTACCCAAGCAGCAGACTTAGGTCGAGTGCAAGTACGACGGGTACAAAGAGGCGGGTCGCAGGTTTTTAACTTAAATTTGTGGTCGCTGGTCAGAGGTGGAGACCTCTCTCAAGACTTGACGCTGCGGGATGGAGACAGCATATTTATCCCTACTACGACCGGTTTGAATTTGGCAGATGCACCGATTAAAGCCAACACTAATTTATATCCTCAACAAACTCAACCATTTAATATAGTGGTGGCGGGAGAAGTAACTCGTCCTGGCCCGTATACGGTGCAAGCTTCTCAGGGCGGTGCGCCGATTACCGTGTCGCGGGCGCTGCAAGTGGCGGGGGGAATTACTCAATCTGCCGATATCAGCCAGGTATTAATCCGACGGCAAACGCGAACTGGGGCAGAACAGTCAGCTGTAGTGAATCTGAATGCGTTATTGCAAGGAGGCGATCGTCGTCAGGATTTGATATTACAAGAAGGAGATACGATCGTCGTTCCGACTTCTAGGGAAGTGAATACAGCCCAATCTCTCGAATTAGCATCCTCTAGCTTTGCCGCTGACCCATCTCAACCTTTGAACGTGGCGGTAGTCGGAGAAGTGCTGCGTCCCGGTACTTACACGATCCAACCTAGCAGATCGGCTCCCAGTGCGCCTGGGGCTTTACCCGCTTTAGCAGGTGTTCCCACCGTCTCTCAAGCGTTGCAAATCGCGGGAGGAATTACCCAATCTGCCGATATTCGCCGGATTGAGGTACGTCGCAATACTCGCGTGGGAACGCAACAAATACTGGGCGTGAATTTTTGGCAATTGCTACAGGCAGGCGATCGCACTCAAGATGTAGTCTTACAGCAGGGAGATACTATTTTCGTGCCAACTGCCACCGATGTTAGCCCAGCAGAAGCAGCCCAAGTTGCCTCTGCCAGTATTTCTCCCGCTACCATTAGAGTCAATGTAGTAGGAGAAGTAAGCAGACCGGGAGTAATAGAAGTGCCACCGAATACCCCCTTAAACCAAGCACTTTTAGCAGCGGGAGGATTTAATAATCGCGCCCGTCGTAGTTTTGTAGAATTACTTCGTCTTAACCCTAACGGGACGGTTTCCAAACGCGGTATAGATATAGACTTTGCGAAAGGAATTAGCGAGGAAAATAACCCAACACTTCGCAGTAACGATGTAATAGTCGTGCGTCGCTCTAGTTTGGCGAATATCTCCGATACTTTGGGTACAATATTATCGCCTGTGGGTAATTTCTTCTCCCTGTTCAATTTCTTTAGAATTTTTGGATTTTAATACTTATAGTCGTTAGCCATTGGTAGTTTGAATTTTTTCATCGCCAATGGCTAGAACAAATAGACGATCGGTAATTTATAGGAGCCAACATGAAAATTAAACCATATTCTCAGCCGATAGTTCCTAATAATAATGGGCGAGCGTTTCAGCCATTACCGCCTATTTATACAGAACTTCCTCATGAAGAAGATGGTAGTAAGTTAGAATTGCGTCAAATTTTAGGTGTTTTGCGTCGCCGTGCTTTAGTAGTTGCCACTGTTACGATCGGGGTGGCTTCTATATTTGGCATGAGAACTTGGAACACCCCACCCGTATATCAAAGTAGGTTTCGATTATTAGTAGAACCAATTACCGCAGAAACTAAGGTGGCGCAGACTTTTGGCGCGATCGTTTATTCTAGCTTAGATTACGATACGCAAACGGAAGTTTTACGCAGTCCCAGCGTTATGACTCCCATCGTAGAGCAAATTAAATCTAAATATAAATATTCAACCCTAGACTATGGTTCCTTGATGAGTAATTTATCAATTACTCGTTTGGGAGCGACCAAAATCATAGAAGTTAATTATCGAGATGCCGATCCGAAAAAAATTGAAGATGTTTTAAAAGAAATCGCTGATGGGTATTTAGCTTACAGTCGCGTGCAACGACAAAGCGACGTGAGAGAAGGCATTCAGTTTGTACAAGAACAGTTGCCACCTTTGCGATTAAGAGTAGATACTCTCCAAGCAAAATTACAGAAATTTCGTCAACAATATAATTTTATCGATCCTGAAAATAAAGCTGGCGAATTGTCAAGTCGGATTAATGGAATTGACCAAGAACAAACTACAACTACAACTAAGTTGAATGAAATGCGATCGCTCTACACCATTTTGCAAGGTCAGTTAGGGCTAAAACCCGATGAAGCGATTTTAGCATCGGCTTTGAGCGAGGCATCTCGTTATCAAAAATTACTTGGCGAACTGCAAGATATAGAAACTAAATTAGCAATCGAATCAGTGAGGTTTACCCCAGAAAACCCGACCATCCTCGCCCTCAAAGAACAACGACAAAAATTACTTCCTTTAATTAATGAAGAAGCCAAAAAAGTAGTAGGAAATAACTTATCACCTAATACGGTAAATACCCAAAGACTAACTTACCAAAATTCAATTCGGTTAAACTTAACTCAGCAATTTGTGGAAGCTACCAACCAGCTTAAAGTTTTAGAAGTGCGAAATAAAGCCCTCGAACAAGCCAGAATTTCTTTAGTACAAGAATTTAAAGAAATGCCGATTAGAGCGAGGGAATATACTGATTTACAGCGAGAATTGAAAGTTGCCAACGAAAGTTTACTGAGATTTTTATCAACTCGCGATTCCTTAGAAATTGAAGCTGCCCAAAAAGCAACACCCTGGCAATTAATTAACGCTCCCGAAACACCATTTCCAATTTCTCCTAGTAAATATCGTAATTTAATGTTAGGAGCATTCGCTGGATTGTTGCTGGGAGGATTGGCAGCTTGGTTAGCAGAAATGCTCGATAACGTATTCCATTCTGTTGATGATTTAAAAGACAGAACTGGTATGGCAATTTTGGGAATTGTTCCTCATAATAAATCCATCAAAAGATTACCTCCAATTGTGGCAACAGCCGGATTGCTGCCAGGGGAAACCACTGAAGATAGCAGGTTTCAGCGTTATAGTGCTTCTCCATTTGTCGAATCCTTCCGCTCTCTTTATACTAACGTCCGGCTGCTTAGTTCCGATATGCCGATTCGCTCTTTAGTGATTAGTTCGGCTACTCCGGCTGAAGGTAAAACGGTAGTAGCGATGAACTTAGCACAAGCGGCAGCAGCAATGGGTCAACGAGTACTATTAGTAGATGCTGATTTGCGTCGTCCTCAACTGCATAAGAGATTAAATTTAAACAATATGCGGGGACTGACTAACTTGATTTCCTCTGAAGATTTAGATATAAATGACGCGATTCAGCCATCTAATGTAGAGGAAAATTTATACATAATGACAGCCGGACAAATGCCGCCCGATCCTACTAGGTTGCTGTCGTCTGAAAAAATGCAAAATATCATGGCGCAACTGCAATCTAATTTCAATTTAGTTATTTACGATACGCCTCCATTACTGGGTTTTGCCGATGCGAATATTTTGGCTACTCCTACCGATGGGGTGGTGTTAGTGGTAGGACTGGGTAAAACAGACCGTTATCCTTTAATGCAAGTAGTTGATGGTTTGAAAATGTCTGGTACGAATGTTTTGGGTGTGGTTGCGAATGGCGTGAAAAGGCATACGGTTCGCTGGCACGATTCTTACGATCGCTATTACAATCAACCTAAAGATAGTACTTCTGCTTCTCGTGCATAGTCATATTTATCATTGGTCATCGGTCATTTGTGATTGGTGGAAAGTTTGAGATGATTAAGGACTAAAGTCATTACTACGAACGGGTTGATTTTCTTACTAATTACTAACAATTGACCAATGACAATTGACAAATGACCGATGACAATTGACAATTAACCAATGACTAATCAGCAAATACCTAGTTGTGCTTGGAAACGTCCCATCGGTTTGGATTGGGACAATCCTTATCGAGTGCGCTACCAAAGTAATTTAGATGATGGCCCTTGGCACGGGATGCCTTTGGGTGGTTTTGGTGCGGGGTGCATCGGTCGTTCTTCGCGGGGTGATTTTAATCTGTGGCATATTGATGGAGGAGAACATATTTTCCGAAATCTTCCCGCTTGCCAATTCAGCGTTTTTGAAGAAGTAGAAGGTAAGCCAAAAAAAGCATATGCTTTGTGTAGCGAAGCGCCAACAGATGGTACTTTGTCTAGTTGGGAATGGTATCCGGTAAGTAATAAAGTAACGGAAAAAGATGAGACGACGGGGACTTATCACGCACTTTATCCCCGCAGTTGGTTTGTATATGAAAATGTATTTGAAGCTAATTTAATTTGCGAACAATTTTCACCGATTTGGTCGGGAAGTTATCAAGAAAGTTCTTATCCAATTGCTATTTTTGAATGGACGGCGGAGAACCCTACTGATAAACCAATTACTCTCAGCATTATGCTGACTTGGCAAAATACGGTAGGTTGGTTTACTAATAGTCTGAAATCACCGGAAGTATCTGTTAGAGATGATGGCAGTCCGGTTTATGATTATCAACCGCGCTGGGGAGAAAGTGAAGGTAATTTTAATCAGTGGGTGGAAAACGAATATCGGGTGGGTTGCATACTAGACCGAGTTCGTCCTTATATATATGATGTAGAAGAGGGCGAAGGTCAGTGGGCTCTAGCAACTCTCAAAAATGCGGCTGTGGAAGTTTTTTACCATACTCGATGGAATCCTGCCGGCGATGGTGCCGAGATTTGGCAAAGTTTTGCGGCGGACGGTTCTTTACCGGATAGGGAAAATGAAGCAACGGCGGCAGAAGGGGAACAGATCGCAGTGGCGATCGCAGTTCGGTTTACAATTAGACCGGGAAAAACTCGCAAAATTCCGTTTATCTTAGCTTGGGATTTTCCAGTCACGGAATTTGCTCAAGGCATTCACTATTATCGACGCTACACCGATTTTTTCGGTCGCAACGGGAAAAATGCTTGGTCGATGATTCGGACTGCTCTCAAACATTACGAAACATGGCGAGAGCGAGTGGTAGCTTGGCAACAACCTATTTTAGATCGATCGGATCTGCCCGATTGGTTTAAGATGGCTTTGTTTAACGAATTGTACGACCTTGCTAGTGGCGGTACTCTGTGGACGGAGGGAACGGAACTCGACCCGGTAGGACAATTTGCCGTATTAGAATGTTTGGATTATCGATGGTATGAAAGTCTCGACGTGCGGCTTTACGGTTCCTTTCCGGTGTTGATGTTGTGGCCTAAACTGGAAAAAGCCGTATTAGAAGCATACTCCAGAGCGATTCCTCATCAAGATGTTACTCCTCGAATTATCGGTTATAACAAAGCATCCGCCGTTCGGAAAATTGGCGATGCAACTCCCCACGATTTAGGTGCGCCAAACGAACATCCTTGGGAAAAAACCAATTACACCAGTTATCAAGATTGTAATTTGTGGAAAGATTTACCTTGCGATTTCGTGTTGCAGGTTTATCGTTATTTCGTGTTTTCCGGTCAAACGGATTATCAGTTTTTGCAGGATTGCTGGCCTAGTATAGTACAAACTTTAGCTTATCTGAAAACATTCGATCGCGATCTTGATGGCATTCCCGAAAATGGCGGTGCGCCGGATCAAACTTTCGATGATTGGAAGTTAAAAGGAATTAGCGCTTATTGTGGCGGATTGTGGTTGGCAGCGTTGCAAGCTGCGATCGCGATCGGTAATATTTTAATGGATCGGGGATTTGGTAACGGCGATTGGGAATCGGAAAACCACAACTTGCCAAATACGATCGATACTTATAAAAATTGGTTAGCACAAGCCAAACCACTATATCAAGCCAAACTCTGGAACGGCGAATACTACAACTTAGATAGCGAAAGCGGTTCCGATGTAGTAATGGCAGACCAACTATGCGGTCAATTCTACACCCGCTTGCTGGGATTACCAGATATCGTACCAGGCGAATGCACCGAATCTGCCCTCAAAAAAGTTTACGACGCTTGCTTTTTGAAGTTTCATGATGGTAAATTCGGTGCTGCCAACGGCGTTAGACCCGACGGTTCCCCAGAAAAACCCGATGCAACACATCCCCTAGAAGTTTGGACTGGCATCAATTTTGGTCTTGCTGCGTTCCTAGTGCAAATGGGAATGAAAGACGAGGCATTTCGACTCACCGAAGCAGTAGTTAAGCAAATTTACGATAATGGTTTGCAATTCCGCACCCCCGAAGCTATCACTGCTGCCGGTACTTTTCGCGCCAGTCACTACTTGAGAGCAATGGCAATTTGGGGAATTTATCATCTTGTGTAGATGGTAGTGGGTGGTAGGTAGTGGGTAGTGGGTCGTCTAATGTAGGTTGGGTTGAGGGAAGCGAAACCCAACAAAAATCTTTTATTTGCGACCGCCAGTAGGTGTCAAATCAGAGGTGCAAATTTTATCGCCTGAAACCCTTATCCTGTAAGGATTTGATGCCCATCGGTCTAAAAAACGGCGGTCGCAACGCCTGAAACCCCTGCTGGATAAGGTTTTGAGGCCGAAAGTAAAAACACGTTCTTGACAGGCTGAAGCCTGAAATGGTACTTTTATCTTAGTCAGTCGCAAGTGAACCTTGAAAACTAAATACAGTAAGGGTTTCAAAGTTGGGCAGTTGCAACTAACAATAATCCCTATTAGGGATTGAAACCTCCTTGCCAAGCTTTTTCGCTAGCAGGGGAACGAGTTGCAACTAACAATAATCCCTATTAGGGATTGAAACCGAAAATAGCGTGAAGATAATACTCAGCTTTTGGTGAGGTTGCAACTAACAATAATCCCTATTAGGGATTGAAACAGTTGCAACCTGGTCATCAGATTGGCATTCAGTTGCAACTAACAATAATCCCTATTAGGGATTGAAACCATTATCTTTTCTGGAGTATCACTGGCATCGTTTCGTTGCAACTAACAATAATCCCTATTAGGGATTGAAACGGAAAGTATAAAAAAACTATTTCCAGACTAACTTTAGTTGCAACTAACAATAATCCCTATTAGGGATTGAAACTAATATTCAAAACTTAAATCGTTGAAATCAACCTTTGTTGCAACTAACAATAATCCCTATTAGGGATTGAAACTTCTCCAGCCTTTTTCGGTTTGTCGAGTCGGCTTACTCCGGCTGGTTGGTTGCAACTAACAATAATCCCTATTAGGGATTGAAACATTTGCTTTTGATTTTGGGTAATCTTTCGCTTTTTGTTGCAACTAACAATAATCCCTATTAGGGATTGAAACCTGGTAAAAGTTCTTCCGCTTTAATTCACGCGATGTTGCAACTAACAATAATCCCTATTAGGGATTGAAACCGACGCATTACTGCTAATGCTTGTGGTGCTAGATTGTTGCAACTAACAATAATCCCTATTAGGGATTGAAACCGAAATTCCTAAAGCCTCAATCACCTCATTGCGTTGCAACTAACAATAATCCCTATTAGGGATTGAAACTTTCGTAAGCGCGTTGGAGTTCTTTATTTTGGTATGTTGCAACTAACAATAATCCCTATTAGGGATTGAAACGTAAGTGTAAGCTTTCGCAACTATTTCGCGCCCATTGCAACTAACAATAATCCCTATTAGGGATTGAAACTTTTTCTTCAAAAGTCAATCAATTTATTATCTGCGTTCATCCATCTTCATCTGCGGTAAAATTTAATTCTTTATTCCAGCCCATTACTTTTACACTAACAAACAAACCGAACTTAATAAAAGCAGTTAACATAATCCTGCTTATCCTTAAATCCAGATCTAGATAAAAGAAACCCGGTCTCTTAAAGAAACCGGGTTTCTATCCAAAAGTAAAATCCTCGTTTAATTACCTTGAGAAGCCACGGGTTTAGAACCGGGAATAGTAATATCTACAGGAGTAACTTCTACTCGCAAAGAATTTAAAGGAGGCTGAATCGCCGCCGAATTTCCCACTACTAAAGTAGTAATTTTGTCCGGTTGTAAATAAGTTCGCGCCACCCGTTGAACGTCTGCTGGAGTAGTTGCTTCTACTTGTCGTCGATAGCGGAATAAAAAGTCGGGTGGATAGCCATAATATTCATACCGCATCAAGCGAGATAATGTTTGGCTGGGGTCTTGGAAATTAAACACGAATGAATTCAATACGGAATCTTTAGCAAAAGCTAATTCCGCTTGACTGACAGGTTCATTTTGAACGCGCTTAATTTCTGCGAGGATAGCTTGAATAAACGGTACTGTGGCATCAGAACGAGTTTGTCCGCCAGCAACGAAGATACCCGGGTAATCGAAGCGAGGACTCCAAGCACCAAATACACTATAGGCGAGTCCGAGACGCGATCGCACTTGGTTAAACAACCGTCCCCCAAAACCATTCATCACCCCATTCAAAACATCCAGCGCCGCATAATCGGGACTATTGAACACGCCGCCCAAATGTCCCATCTGCACGTAACTTTGGGTTAACTGCGGTTGATTGACAAAAAATATACCTCCTTCTTTCGCCTGAGAAACTGAAGGTAAAGGTGGCAATTGTAATTGCTGATTAGGTTTCCAATCACCAAACTTTTGCTCGATCAAATCTCGCATTTTCTGACTATCAAAATCTCCCACAATACCCAACATCATATTGTTGGGATAGAAATATTTTTGATAGAAATTCACCAAATCATCGCGAGAAATATTTTCCAGAGTGGCATATTCTACCGTTCTGGCATAAGGGCTTTCGTTGCCATAAATTAATTTTTGGAATTCTCGGTTGGTAATCCCATTCGGGTTGTCATTGCGACGAGCAATTTCTCCTTTTCCTTGAGTTTTCGCTAAATCCAGTTTATCTTGGGCAAAAACTGGCTCTCGAATTACCTCGGCAAATAGCCCGAACACTTCATCTAAATCTTCTGCCAGAGTATTAAAACTAGCACCGCCAGAAGTTACTCCCACGCTAGTTTCTACTGAGGCTGCCCTTTGTTCTAGTAGTTGGTTTAATTCATCGGCGGAATGCTTTTTGGTGCCGCCAGTCCGCATGACTTCCCCTACTATACTAGCCAAACCAACTTTGTCCCCTGGTTCCCACCGTTCTCCGGTGCGAAATAATGCCGAACCGCTAACTAAAGGAAGTTCGTGGTCTTCCATTAAATAAATAACGATCCCGTTATCCATTTGATAGCGAGTATAAGCAGGAACTTGAATTTCTGGTAGGGGTGGAAAAGTCAATTCCGTATAATGCTTTGCCCCTTCTGCTGCTGCTGGTAGGCGCAATACCATCGTCAACAGCATGGTCATTACTATTAGGCCAAGGGTTTTTACTATTCTACGTCCTTGATTCATTCCACTTTTTAGTTTACGATTTTGAACTTTAAATTTTCGCTGGCAAAACACTTGTGACCCCTCTTTCCGATCGGGATTTTCACGATTTAAGGATTAATTGGATGAAGTCTGAAGGATAAAGTTTAAAGGATCGAGTCTGAAGGCTGAAGGATGAAATTTTACTTATTTTTTCTCCCACTCAGTCCCTTACCCGCTCATTTTACTTACGTCAGGAGCGTACCCCATTCCTCGATCTCTAGCCTTCTTTGGGCAGAATGCGCCCAATTGTACGATTTTCTGGCACGAAAGTATTTTTAGCTACTCGTTGAATATCGGCAGCAGTGACGGCTTCTAGGGCTTGCAATTCTTTAAACACATTTCTCCAGCTACCAGTTTTTACTTCGTACTCCACTAACAAGGATGCCATGCCATCATTAGAGTCAAGCGATCGTAATAAACCAGCCCGCGATTGAGTTTTTACCCGATCCAATTCTTGGGCGGAAACTGCTTGGGTTTTCAGTTGCTCGATTTCCGCGTTTAACGCCTTCGCCACTTCATCTACAGTATGACCGGGTGCGGTTAAAGCATAAAACAAGATCATGGAAGGATGTTTATCGCCTGGGAAACCGTTAAACCCTTGAGCGGTAAGGGCAATTTGCTGCTTTTCTACCAAAGATTTATACAACCGAGAAGTGCGTCCATCGCTGAGAATACTACTGATTAGCTCGTAAATCACGTTATCGGGATGATTCATCGCCGGTCGGTGATATCCTTCTAAATACCAAGGTTGAGAAGGTAGTTGTAAGGTGACTTCTCGTGCTTGAGTTTGTTTTGGTTCGGCTGGTAAATTAACCGGTGCGGCGGGTTTAGCTTGATATCGACCGAAATAGGTTTGAGCTAATCGTTTTACTTCTTGTGTCTTCACATCTCCCACTACAGCCATCGTTAACTTACTGGGAACGTAGTGGGTATCGAAAAATTTCTGCACGTCATCTCGGGTTAAAGTTCGCAAATCGCGATCGTATCCAATTACCGGACGGCGATAAGGATGCACTTGATAAGCAGCGTCGATAAACGCTTCTAGCATTTGACCGATGGGAGAGTTATCAACTCGTAACCGTCGTTCTTCTAAAATGACATCTTGTTCTTTATAAAATTCGCGAAACACCGGCTCTAAAAACCGTTCCGACTCCAAGGACATCCACAGTTCTAACTTATTAGAAGGGAAACTGTAAAAATAACGGGTAGCATCGGTTGAGGTAGTTGCATTTAACCCAACTCCTCCCGCTTGTTCGACAATTTGACCGTATTCGTTTTGCTTGACTAAATCGGCTGCTCGTGCTTCCACTTCTTTAAATTCAGCTTGTAATTGAGCAACTTCTGCTTCTTTCCCAGTCGCTTTCGCTGCTTGAATTTGTGCTGATAAAACATCTAACCGCTCTAAAAGTGGCTGTTCTGCTTGGTAATTAGTAGTACCGATGCGTTTAGTACCTTTAAAAGCTAAATGTTCTAGAAAGTGCGCCACGCCTGTTTTTCCATCCGGTTCATCAGCACCCCCCACATCAGCATAGGTGATAAAAGAAACTACGGGTGCTTGGTGTCGTTCCAGCACGATGAATTTCATCCCATTATCCAGGCGAAACTCGCTGATGCGCTGGATCACCCGATCGAGATAAGGCTGAATTGATGAACTGGCAGAGTTTTGAGTAGCAGCTAATGCTATTTCTGGGGTTAATCCGTACCAAAGCATTAGAGTACACAAAAAGGTTATAATTATTTGTCGCCACAAAAAATTTTTCTTTTGTAGTGCCAACTGAAGCCAACTAACAAGCAAGTTCATAGGTAAAGTGATGTGTTTCCTCAAGTTTTATTAGATCCAATCATTGCTTTTTTATCATAAATAATTTTGCTTTGCTTTGGGGAAAGAGAAAATATTTCTCAATTAGGTAGCGGTCAGCGAGCAGTTATTTTAGCTTCATCTAAACATATTTAGATATTAATTTTACTAACGAAAAATTATTTTTTTGAGAATTTTCGCCAATCGAAAGTTTTTTACGGTTGCCAAAAAAGACAAAGAATACCAAAATACAATGGCCGGAATGTAAAAAATAGTAAACCAATCAAGTAAAGTTTTGTGCGGGTTTTTCAGCTTTTCGTTAATAATTATTTTATAGTGATTGTTGTAAATATAATGATAAACTACCATATTGTAGAAATAGTTAGATAGCTATTCTGCTTGGTAAATTTAAGCAACATAATTTATTGAAATGCAGGCATAAAATCTCAGGAAAGGCTACTATGAGGGAATTCTATACTATTTATTGCGGCGTGGCAAAAACAACGAGAAAAGTTTTTTAAAGCAGGAATTAGACGATTAACTAAGCTTTGGTTTCTAGGGAAATATTACTTATATGGGATTTTTACACCGAACTGTTCAGTCAGAGGACGCGACTCGCACTCGCATTATTAAAGCCGCTCAACGGTTGTTTGCTCGCCAAGGTTATGATGGCACGACGACTAAGGATTTGGCGATGGCGGCGGGAGTGGCAGAAGGAACTTTGTTCAGACATTTTGCCAATAAAAAAGCGATTTTAATCGAAGTAGCTACCGAAGGATGGGTAGAAATCCTGACGGACTTGCTGACGGAATTGAGCGAAATGGGTAGCTATGAAGCGGTTGCTCAGGTAATGCGGCGGCGGATGCTGAATTTACCGAAAAATGCCGATATGATGCGGGTTTGCTTTATGGAAGCACAGTTTCATCCAGATTTACGAGAGCGAGTGCAATCGGAAGTAATCGAAAAAATGACCAACGTGGCGGAAGCTTTTTTTGAGACGGCGATGGAGAAAGGTATTTATCGCCGGATGAATCCCAAGGTGGTGGCGCGAGTATTTGTGGGAATGTTTGCGATCGCGGGTTTCAGCCACGATACCATTATGGAGCCACAAGCTTCACCCCAAGCAATCAAGGAAATGGCCGAAGGAATCGCGGATATTTTCCTTAATGGCGTGTTGGCGAAAGGTTAGGAAAAGAGCGGATGCACTGGTGAGATAACACTAATTCTTTCCATTCTGACTCCTGAATTCTGAATTCCGAATGCTTGCGTCTAAAATCGATCGCGCTTGTTGAATCCACTGAGATACTTGGTCTACCGAAGGGCAGAGGTCGCGCCGCTGCATAGTTGCTACCTGTAACTTAAGTATTTGTTGATGCAATCTATGGACGGGAATATTTACCAGTTGGGTTACAGAACCGACTCCCGCGTGTAATAATAGTCCGCAATATTGGCAACCAACACTGGGGATGCGAGCCAGATCCGCTAAAGCAAGCCATTTATTGACGTGCTGAACGTGGATTTGTAATTGATTAGCCAGCGCCAGCCTAGCAGCAGGTGTTTTGGCTTTTTCAATCAGCGCTTTAGTAGAGGTAATGCCACACTCTTGTAATTGGGATACATCCTGATGGCTCAATCCCGGCAGTTGTGCAATTGGCCAATCACATGGTTGTATAACCCGATAATTGTTTCGTTTAAAAGACATATTTTTTACGCGATTTTTAACTTTTTGGTATTCTGGCAAGAGTGAAATGCTCCCGGATTGTACGTTTCTATGATGCAAGTCACGACCGAGATGCCTATTGCCCTGGACATAGCTTCGCTAACCGCGTCGCTAAGAAATTCTCATTCCGACACGCTTGGTGAAGCCAAAAACTTGGCAGACATACTTCGTAAGCGGCGGAGGCGACTTTTCGAGCTAATTGATTTTCCCGTTGTTCTCTGGTCGGGATGCGCTTGTTCTCGGAATTATCCGGCGAATAAATACCCGTTTCGAGCTAGCAGCCACTTCCTTTATTTTGCGGGACTACCCCTGGAAAATGCGGCGATTCGCATGGAAGCAGGCAGGTTAGAACTGTTCATGGATGACCCAAGTCCGGAAGATGCCCTTTGGCATGGTACAAAGCCCAGTCGAGAAGAAATTGCCGAACTGATCGGGGCTAACACGGCTCATCCGATGGGAGAACTTTGGTGGCGATCGCAAGGTTGTGCTACCATCCCGATTCAGGATGTGATGATCAACCACCAACAGTCTGGCATACTTCATCGGTGGTTGTATTCAGCTAGTTCTTTAAGTTGGATAGATTGGGATTTGGCTTATGCGATCGTCAAATTGCGCTTGCAACACGATGCAGGTGCTTTAGCAGAACTGCGAAAAGCCGCAGCTTGTAGCGTGGACGCCCATAAATCCGGAATGGCGGCAACTAAACATTGCAAAACGGAAGCAGAAGTTCGTTCCGCAATGGAAAGCGTCATCACGGCGCGAAACATGACCTGCGCTTATAACAGTATCGTGACCACTCGCGGGGAAGTTCTCCACAACCAAGAATATCACCATTCCCTGCAACCGGGAGACTTGCTGCTGGCGGATGTGGGCGCTGAAACCGGGATGGGATGGGCATCTGACGTGACGCGCACTTGGCCTGTTTCCGGGAAGTTTTCACCTACCCAAAGGGGTATTTACGAAGCGGTACTAGCAGCCCATGATGCCTGTATCGCTCAGATTCGCCCTGGTGTAGAGTATCGAGATATTCATATGGTGGGGGCAACTACCCTCACTCAAGGGCTGATCGATTTGGGCATCCTGAAAGGCGATGCGGAAGAATTGGTAGAAGAAGACGTTCACACGGCGTTTTTCCCCCACGGGATCGGTCATTCGATCGGTTTGGACGTTCACGATATGGAAGATTTGGGGGATTTAGCCGGGTATGAGTTGGGGCGGATCAGAAGCGATCGCTTTGGCTTAAATTACCTGCGCTTGGATCGACCTTTGCAAGCGGGTATGCTGGTATCGATCGAACCTGGTTTCTATCAAATACCCTCAATTTTGAATTACCCGGATAAACGAGAAAAATATCAAGAATTCATCAACTGGGATCGCTTGGCAGAATTCTCTGATGTACGGGGAATTCGCATTGAGGATGACGTGCTAGTGACAGATACAGGTTGTGAGGTAATCACGAGAGATTTACCAACTCACCCAGATGCGATCGAGCATTTCATCAATGGGTAATGGAACTTAGAAGAGTGGGTAAGTGGATGAGTGGGTGAAAAGGAAAATATATATTTACTATTTCTTTCCCTTTCCCTTTCCCTTTCCCCCTGCCCCCTGCCTCTTCACCTCTTCCCTTTAAAATAAGGAATCCCTAAAGCCGCTGGTACTTCGCTGCGTTTAGTACGTTGCAGAAGTACCACCAAAGTCAATACGTAAGGCAACATTAAAAGAAACTCATAAGGTAAATCTTTTAACCCTAAAGCTTGAATCCGAAACTGTAGCGCATCAGCAACGCCGAATAGCAATGCACCCCATAACGCCCGAACAGGATTCCACCGGGCAAAAAATACTAAAGCAACCGCAATCCAACCCCTTCCTGCTGTCACTCCTTCCCGAAATAAATGTAACTGGGCGACTGTCAGCACTGCCCCACCCAAACCACTCAGCGCCGAACCCAGGAGTAAACTAACATAGCGAGTACGTTCCACATTAATACCCGAAGTGTCTGCGGCGGCGGGGTTTTCTCCCACAGCGCGAATTTCTAATCCCCAGCGAGTACGAAACAGCAAAAACCAACACAGGAAAACTAATCCCACGCTGATGTAAACCATGATGTTGTGGATAAATAACACTTCTCCAATCACGGGAATTTGGGATAGCAAAGGAATTGAAAAATCTCGCAATCCAGCGATTTGTGCTGTCAGGGAACCAAATTGTTGTCGATAAAGATAAGTAGTTAAACCTTGACCGAATAATACTAAAGTTACTCCCGCTACAACTTGGTCGGCTTTGAAGGTAACGGTCATCATTGCCATTAGCAATCCCATCAAAATTCCCGCCAGCAATCCCGCACCCAGTCCCACCCAAGCACCAAAAAAAGGCAGTCCCGCCCCATGTTCTAGGGCATAAGTAACTGAAAATCCTGCCAATGCGCCAACTAACATTACTCCTTCTAGTCCGAGATTTAAAACTCCTGCCCGTTCGGTAATAATTTCTCCTAAAACGGCTAATAATATGGGAATAGCAAGGCGAATTCCGGCGGTTAATAAGGCGATTAAGAATGTCCAAGTGAAGATTTGCGACCAATCCATGATTTTTGCGATCGGGAAAAATGTAATAGGAGGTATAACATAATGGCTACCACTGATGTAGGACTTTATGAACCAATCAATACTCTAAAACCTGTTGCTGAAAATCTTTGGATCGTAGATGGGCCGATTATTTGGATGTCAGCTTATTTTACCAAGCTTCCTTTCCCCACCCGTATGACAATCATCCGATTAGCCAACGGAGATCTGTTCGTTCATTCGCCAATCCAATTAACAAATAGCTTAAAAACAGAAATTGATGCTTTAGGCAAAGTTCGTCATCTGATTTCACCCAACAAAATTCACTATGCTTACATTGGAGAATGGGGAGAAGTTTATCCTGAAGCAATTAAGTGGGCTTGCCAAGGGGTACGCGAAAGAGCAGAGAAAAATGGTTTTAATATTGTTTTCGATCGCGATTTAAACGATCGTCCCGATCTGGCTTGGGCAGATGAAATAGATCAAGCGATCGTGCACGGTAGTCGATTTATGGAAGAAGTAGTTTTCTTTCATAAACCTTCCCGGACTCTCATTTTAGCCGATTTAATCGAAAATTTTCAAAAAGAGAAACTCGGCAAGAAATACGGATTTTTAGCAAGTTTTGGTGGCATCCTCGATCCAGATGGCAAAACCCCTTTCGATTTACAAATGACTTTCTGGGGAAATCACGAACAAGCAAAGAAAGGAGTTCGTCAAATGCTCGCTTGGTCACCAGAGAAAATCATTTTATCTCACGGTCGTTGGTATCCAAGTAACGGAACTGATGAACTGAAACGGGCTTTTCGTTGGCTGGGTAAGTTAGAGGTTTGAGAAAGGATTTTGATAAAATGTTATTGTTTGCGATCGCGCCAGTCTTCCCCACCCGGTAACTGTGCTAAATGTGACTCAATTAAAGCTGGTAATTCTTTGGCAGAATGGGTATAAGTTAGAGCGAGTAATTGGATTACTATTTGCATAATTTGATTTCTATCTAACATTTCCGATAGTTGAGAACGGGTATATTTTCCGCTCATCACTTCTTCACTAGCATCTGCGATCGCATCCTCAATTACTTCTTCTTCAATTAAATTTTCCCATTCATCTTCATTAATGTAATAAGACGTTTTATTATCTTTAAGATTTTGCTTCTTAATTTCTCGGATTGCATTCCGAATCGAATTTGCCCAAGAATTTGTTAAACGTTTCTCAATTTGATTTTTTATCAAGTGCATCAACAAAACGAGTAGATGAGATTTAATCGTCCGCAAAATTGCTTGTTTACTCATTCCTTCTAACTCATCTACGATTGCCAAGGCATCGCCGTAGCGTCCTTCTAAGATACTGGTTCTTAAATCTATCAGTTCTTGCGTCATATTTCTCGACCTCTTTACCTTAGTTCATTATACTAATTTCTGCGATCGCACGTATTTTACCAGTCATTCACCTAACTCAAGGGAAGCGATCGCTTCTTTGCTTACTTTATCAACTCAGGATGCGATCGCTGAGTTAAAATGAAACAATATATAGAATCAGAGAACAAGTTAAAAATTCCTATTATGAGCCAAACTAATGCTTCAATCAACGTTAAATTGATTGAATCTCTTGCTCAAATTATCCTTTCTATTTGAGATAAATTTGAAGACAAGCCAATGCTCATAGATAATACTCAACGCCCAGTAACCTTCAAGATTTCCACTTAAACTCGCATCTCTATTCTACTGACGATCGCGTTTTCACTTACTTTACATAATCAAAAGACGATCGCAGGAACTTATTAACTCTCCCCATCTTCAAAACTAGCACCATACAGTGTTTGACCTTTGGGAGATTAAGCAATGATTAAACTACTCTTTTCCAGCGTGCTTATAACTACATTTTTTTCGGTGCAACTTTCATCTTTTGCACAATCATTGCCCAGACTGCGCCGAAATATGACTTACGCACAAGCCAGAACTATGTTAGTTCAACGAGGCTGGCAACCTGTAGCTAATTCTGAACAAGTGAATAATCCAAATCGAAGAGGTACGATCGATTCTTTAATCAAAAAAGGTTATACAGAAATCGTTGATTGCGCTGGAACTGGAATGGGGCTTTGTTTATTTCAATTTAGAAATACCAGAGGACAAACTCTTTTTATAACAACGGCAAATAACGAACCTCGACAACAAAGCACAGTCTATGGCTGGAGGTTGGAGTGAATAACTTGATTTAATTTTAAATTGGCTACTGTCGGCGATCGCATTTATTTAACTTTTTATTCGTTTTGCGATCGCATCTCCCATAATCACAAACAATACTACTAAAGATTGAATCACCTGCGCCACCGCAGCAGGTACTTGTAAAGAAACCTGCAATCCTTCCGCACCAATAGTTAAAGCTGAAAATAATATCGCGGCAATTAATACTCCTACTGGATGCAATTGACCCATCAAAGCTACTAAAATGGCACTAAATCCATAGCCAGGGGAAATAATACCTTTCAAACGAGTTTCCGTATAACTAACTTCGATAATTCCAGCGATTCCAGCTAATCCACCACTTAACATCAAAGCTGTCAAAATACTCCGATTTACATTCATCCCAGTAGCGCGTGCTACACTAGCACGATAACCAACTGCTCTTAATTTAAAACCCAGTGGAGTACGCCAAAGTAAAATATAAACAAATCCTACTAATAATAAGGCTAAAATTATTCCTAAATGCAAGCGAGTACCGAAAATAGTTGATATTTGTGCTGCACTACTAAATTGAGCAGATTGTGGTAAAAATCCATTGGGATCGCGTAAGGGAACGCGAGTGATATATTTAATCAATAAAACGGCTATATAATTCAACATCAAAGTAGAAATGATGATATTCACCCCGCGTTTAATGTATAAAATTACCGCCAATCCACTCCATACCATTCCACCGATTATACCCGCGATTAAAATTAAGGGAATCAATACCCACGGTGATAAATTAGGGAAAGTTAAAGCAACGATGCTGCCAAATAATGCCCCGATGTAATATTGCCCTTCTGCACCGATATTCCAAACTTTGGCACGAAATGCGATCGTTAATCCTAAACCGATAATTAGTAGAGGGGTTGCTTTGAGGATTGTTTCTGTTAATTGGCGGCTTCCACCAAAAGCACCTGTTATCATTACTAAATAAGCTTGCAATGGATTAACACGATTTAAAGCAATCAGAATTCCCCCGATCGTGAAAGCTGCGATCGCTCCTAAAATAGGTGCTATAATTCGAGAGAAAGGAGTGATACGATCGGCAAAATTTCTTGCTTTATGTAGGGCAGTTATATAATAAGTTAATTTATCCATATTAAATGTATTTTTTAGAATTTAATTGTTTTTATTCCTGCCATCATTAAACCAATTTTTTGCACGTCAGCGTGTTTAGCATCTACTATATCAAAAATTTCTCCTTCATAGAGTACGGCAATGCGATCGCATAATTTCAAAATTTCATCTAACTCAGTAGAGATAAGTAATATCGCCACTCCAGCATCACGGCTTTCTATCAATTTTTGATGTATATATTCGATTCCATTAATATCTAACCCCCTAGTTGGTTGGGCTGCTAATATCATATGATGTTCTCTCGAAAGTTCCCTAGCCAAAATCACTCTTTGGGCATTACCACCTGATAAATTACCAGCCATAGTTTGCACAGAAGAAGTACGAATAGCAAACCGTTTGATCGAATCTAAAGCATAATTAATAATTGCTTTTGGCTGCAATAAACCTCGAATATTAAATGGCGATTTGTCGATATCTCGCAACACCAAGTTATCGGAAAGGGGGAAATCGGCAATCAATCCCATCGCATATCTATCTAACGGAATATGAGCAATAATACTCTTTATTTTGATTGCCCCTTTTTTCACTTTTCTTAATCCAACAATTGCTTCTTCTAATTCTTTTTGTCCGTTGCCATCTACTCCGGCAATACCGACAATTTCTCCACCACTTACTGCTAAATCAATACCGCGTAAAGCAGGTAATCCTCGGTCATTTTCTACCCACAAATCATGAATGAATAAATTATTATTGGTAAGTATACTTTCTTGGATTGTTGGTTTAAGGTAATTATCCTTTTTAACTCCTTCGCTTATTTCGCGCCCTACCATCATTTGCGCCAAATCATGTTCGGTAGTTTCAGAAGTAAGAACAGTACCAATATTTTTACCATCACGTAATACTGTCACTCGATCGCAAATCGCCAATACTTCATTTAACTTGTGAGTAATAAATATAATTGCCGTACCTCGCGCAGCCAAACTTTGCAAAGTTTCCAATAACCCCTCTACTTCTTGAGGAGTTAACACGGCAGTAGGTTCATCTAAGATTAAAACTTTTGCACTTCGATAAATAGCTTTTAGAATTTCTACCCGTTGTTGTTCGCCTACGGAAAGTTGCCAGACTTCTGCGGCTGGGTTAATTTGTAAATTATAATTATCAGATAATGATTGGATACGATGATGTAATTTTTGCGTACTTTCTCGCAGAATTCCGCTTGTTTCACCTAGTACTAAATTATCAGAAACACTCAGGCTGTCAACCAGCATAAAATGCTGATGCACCATTCCAATACCGGAAACAATCGCATCTCTGGGTGAATGAAAACGCACTTGTTTTTCTTCTAAATAAATTTCTCCTTCATCTGGTTCATATAAACCACAGAGAATATTCATTAAAGTAGTTTTACCCGCTCCATTTTCTCCTAATAAAGCATGAATCTCTCCAGCTTGTACATCAAAATTAACTTGTTCGTTGGCGACAACTCCCGCAAAGCGCTTACTAATTCCTCGCATTTCCACGACAGCAGTTTTACTTGAATTAATTGTCATCCGTTTTTTCCTATTTACAAATTACTATTTAGGTATAAAAGGCACTTTTAGCTTGCCATTGGCAATTTCTTGTTTAGTTTCTTCCAGTTTAGTTAAAGTATCATTCCCCACTTTATCTTTTACTAAAGGAGTAGTTTTCACTTGAATTACATCTTCTTTAATTGAAAGTTGATAGTACTTGTTAGCGAATTGATTATTGCCGATATCATTCAACATTTGATTAAAAATTGGTTCCATGTTCCACAGTAGATTTGCTGCTACTACATTTAGCCCTAAATCAGACATATCTCCCACATAACTAGTAGCGTAACCTCCTTTAGCTTTGGCAGCTTCAATTGTGCCTAAACTTGGCCCTTGACCGCAACCAATCCAATAATCAACACCCGTTTCTGCTTGTGCGATTCCTGCTTCTTTCGCTTTCGCAATATCATACCAATCTCCCGCAGCAGTTGCGGTTAAAGTAGCATCAGGTCGAATAGTTTTTGCTGCTAATAACATGGCTTGTCCCATCGCCCGACAAGCAGGAATATCGAAACCATAAATAGCGCCTAATTTACCAGTTTTAGTGAGTTTTCCTGCTACTAATCCAACTAAATAAGCACCTTGATAAAAAGGTTGACCGTAGTCAGCTACATTAGGGGCTGTTTTTCCAACCGACCCCGCCCAAGCAAAATTAATATTAGGAAATTCTTTGGCTACTTGAAATACGGCATCTCCATGATTATAAGAATGCCCAACTACCAACGTATAACCTTGTTCTGCATACTGACGTAACACTCTAGCAACATCAGCATCTGCTACTGATTCGGAAATAGCCACATTTACACCTTTTTCTTTCAACGCTTGTGCTGCATTGTAAGCTGCTTCATTCCACGAATCATCATTAGCTGGGCCACCAAAAACAAGTGCCAATTTTTGTTGATTGGTTTGGGAAACTGATGATAGGGTATTTTCTGGCTTTTGTTTTGCCGTAGGGGACGCTGAATTTTGAGTATTTTGCGGCGTATTACAGCCAAATAATAAAGCAATAGTAACGGGTAATATAAAAAATGAAAAAGATTTTCTGTTTAACTTTGACATAATTTTATTTAGTAACTTGCTTGTAATCGACTGATTAAATAATCACCTGCTGAAATAGGTGAATAAAGAGGGGGATGATTAATATCTTGGCAGCTTTCAATACAGCTAATTTGAGTATCGTTATTCGGATGGCAGAAAAATGCTATAGAATACCTGGAAAGATTTATTCTATCATCATTAGGAATAATTACTCGATGCTTGGTTGAGCAAAATACATGATTTGTCCAACGTTGCATCAAATCCCCTGTATTCACAACTATAGTACCTGGAATACTGGGAGCGGCAACCCATTCTTCATTAACGGTACAAACTTCTAAACCTCCTACTTCATCTTGAAATAATAAGGTGAAACTGCCATAGTCAGAATGTTCGCCAGCCCTAATTTGCCCTGGTTTTGATGATTCTTTTAAGGGTGGATAGTGAAGTAATCTTAAGGTATGCTCTTGCTGATTATGGTTAGATGTAAAAAAGTTATCTGGTAATTTTAAAGCGAGGGCAAAAGCTTGGCATAGTGTTTGAACAAATTCGCTACAAGCTTGATAAAATTCCAGCATAGTTTCCCTAAATCCGGTTAATTCTGTCGGCCATTGATTTAAAATTAAATTAGCTTGCTCTTTTTGGGTTGTAAGTTGATTGCGATCGACTTCTTTACCGATATTAAATGCTTCTTTTAAATCTCCTGGTCTGTGTATATTGAGTTTTTCTCTTTCCACAGCAACATAGCCCCGATTACTAAATTCATCAGACCAAGATAATCTGTTTTTGATTGGTAATGGCAAGTTAAAAAAAAGCTGGGATTGCCCAAAAACTTGAGCAATTAAAGTAGAGGAAATCTTATTACTTTTTAAGTACATAAATCCGATTTTATGGCAAGCATCATAAATTTGATCGGCCACAATATTTTGCGATTCAGTATTGCCTTTACTAAAGCGATCGAATTCGATAATGGGAATTTCCACTAAATTACCAGACATCTGAATATTCTCCCTTTAGTAGATGAAGCCAAATGAATTTTTACATAAGTTGCTAAATTTGATCATCTCCATATATATATGGAATAATTTCCAGGCTGATAGGTTAATTGTGCTGTATCCGAAGGCACAGTTGCGCGATCGAATTTGACAAAAAATCTAGCCCCAATAAAAAAAACGCTTAATTCACCTCATAGGATGATCCAACTAGGGGTGTTTAGCTAAATATCGGCTTTCTACAATTTAAAATAAAGTAGGTTATCTTCTATTGGCAATAAAAAGTTAGATGGTAGCCTCTCAAGATTCTAAATTACTTTTTTGTTTCCATATTTTAAAGTTTGTATTCAGAAACCCGGTTTCTTTCTCCGCTGCCATAATCAATGTAGTTTAATAATACCTCTACCATTTTTATTATGGCGATAAATACTGTAAAATAATCCATCTAATTTATTGAATCAGATGGATTATTTTCTAATAATCTATCCATTAAACAAAAGACTTTAACCGTTGCACTAACTGAGGTGCGGCAAGCACTCCCTCAATGCGATCGACTTGCTGACCGTTCTTAAAAAGTACCAGCGTTGGCAAAGCATGAATCTGATATCGAGAAGCCAATACCGGATATTTATCAGAGTCGATTTTGACAACTCTTATCTTTCCCTGCATTTGAGTATTCACCTGTTCTAGAATGGGAGCCATCATCTGACAAGGGCCACACCAAGTAGCATAAAAATCGACCAAAACAGGCACGTCTGAACCAGATAACAATTCTTCAAAGCTATTGAACTGTTGTTTAGTTGCCATAACGCAATACCAATTTTTTTATTCAATACTTGACTTAATTTTAATTACCAATTTACTAAATTTTGTCAGACTTAGGTACGAATCACCCTAAGATAGTTACCGCAGTAGTTTTACTCGCTGTTTAACGAAGATTAAGAGGAATTGTTTCGTGGAAGTATTGCCAGAGAATTACCAACGGTTGCGCGGACAAGTTGCCATTGTTACGGGTGCTTCGAGAGGAATTGGTCGCGCCATTGCCTTAGCTTTAGCTACAGAAGGTGCAAACATCGCCGTTAACTATGCCAGTTCCAGTACTGCCGCTGAAGAAGTAGTAGCAGAGATTACAGGTGCTGGCGGTAATGCAGTAGCGCTGCAAGCCGATGTTTCCAAAGCCGACCAAGTAGAAGCGATGGTCAATGCCGTCATGGAAAAGTGGGGCAGAGTTGACATATTAGTAAACAACGCTGGTATTACTCGCGACACCCTGCTATTGCGGATGAAGCCAGAAGATTGGCAAGCCGTGATCGATCTCAACTTGACGGGGGTTTTTCTCTGTACCCGTGCAGCCAGTAAAATCATGCTCAAGCAACGTTCCGGTCGCATCATCAATATTTCTTCCGTGGCGGGACAAATGGGTAACCCCGGTCAAGCGAACTATAGCGCCGCTAAAGCTGGAGTGATTGGTTTTACTAAAACCATCGCCAAAGAACTCGCCAGCCGTAATGTAACGGTAAATGCGGTTGCGCCTGGATTTATTGCTACAGATATGACCAGCAACTTAAAAGCAGACGACATTTTGAAATATATTCCCTTGGGTCGCTACGGTCAACCAGAGGAAATCGCTGGAATGGTTCGTTTTTTGGCGGCTGATTCTGCTGCTGCTTATATCACCGGACAAGTGTTTAATGTAGATGGTGGTATGGTGATGGCTTAAGGAGTTAGAATTCAGAACTCAGGAGTCAGAATTCAGAATTAAGGAGTTAAAAGTCTTAATTGAATAGGAGTCCGACTAGTTTTAAGATTTCCCGTTAATTGATTCTGACTCCTGAGTTGTGACTGCTGAATTCTTCTTCATTTGTCATTTGTTGTTGGTCATTTGTAGAATTTGGCTAATGACCTTTTGACAAATGACTGATGACTAAATATTATGCAAATTACTTTTGAACGTACTGGCGGTTTTGCGGGAATACGTATTGCGAAAAATTTTGATACTGATACCTTATCTACTGAAGAGGCAAATCAGTTGCGCCAACTAATTGAGGCTGCTGATTTTTTCGATTTACCATCAAATATAAATGGTAACAATAGTCAGCGCGATCGCTTTCAGTATAAGTTAATTGTGGAAGAGCGCGATCGCAAACACGCAGTTGTCGTAAACGAACAAAGCGTACCTGCAAATTTGAAGCCGCTACTGGAATGGTTAAAAACAGCAGCGGCAAGGGGAAAGTAGTATTGAGTTTGCTCGAACACCCATAATTTGGCAGACACTCCTGGAGGAATGATATTTCATTTTTGGCTAGCGAATAAAGAAACGCGAACTCTTACTTCATCCTTCAAAGCACTCCCACTTTTTCCCAGGCATGACGAACGGCTTTTTGTTCTTTGCTGTTCACGCCGTAGATATATTCGGCTACTCCGATCGTGCGATCGGCTGCTGCCTTAAAATTAGACCAGGGTCGCAATCTATCCCTTAAAGTGATATACCAAATTCTGCCCGTTTTTTCCCAAGCATAGCCGCCGATTTCCATTGCCGCTATATAAAAAGCATAATTGGGAATCCCGGAATTGATATGTACGCCACCGTTATCTTCAGAACCCCTATACATATCATTTACATGAGCAGGTTGGGGGTCTTTTCCTAATACCGGATCGTTATATGCCGTTCCCGGTGCTTGCATCGATCGAATACCTACACCATTAATGTTAGGTGTAAATAATTCCTTGCCAATAATCCAATCAGCTTCCTCTACAGTTTGTTGCAAAAGCCACTGTTTAACCAAAGTACCGAATACATCAGAAAAAGATTCGTTTAACGCACCAGGTTGACCCCAATAGATCAAACGAGCTTCATGTTGAGTAACTCCATGAGTTAATTCATGAGCAATCACATCAATTGATTTAGTGAAACGTTGAAAAATTTCTCCATCTCCATCACCGTAAACCATTTGGCTGCCATCCCAAAAGGCGTTATCGTATTGAATATCGTAGTGAACGGTGGAGTCTAAGCGCATTCCGCGATCGTCAATAGAATTTCGCCCGTAAATATTTTGGAAGAAATCATAGGTAGCGCCAGTAGCATCATACGCTTCGTTAACGGCTTCGTCATGACTGGGTGGATCTCCTTCACCCCGTACTAATTTCCCAGGAAGTTCCGTACTATTTTTGGCATCATAAATCGTGCGGCGCTTCTCTCCGGCTGGCGTAATTCCTAACAAATTTCCCAACGCTTCCCGCCGTCCGCGAATTCTTTCCGAAAGCGATAATGTTTGAAATGCCCAAGCTCGTTGTAATGCGTTACCTCGTTCAATTACCTCCCTCAACATATGAGGCGGTACAATACAACAAATCGGATGATGTGGATGGAAACATTTTTTAGCTTTAGCTAATTTTTTCTTGCTCTTAGTCATCGATAAATTCCTCTGCAAACAGCACGACAGTTACCTTTTATTGATCCCCGCCGTCCTATTTCATCCGGTAGAGCAAATTAGATACCAGCAAGCTATTTACAAAAGATCACAAAGAAGTGTGAAGGCAGGAGTCAGAATTCAGGAGTCAGAATTTAGAAAATCAATTCTATTTCTCTCTCCGTCTCTGTATCCCCCCATATCTCCCTGCCCCCTAGACCCTAGTCCCTTCCCTTTTTCACCAAACTTGATTAGCACTCGTCGCCAGTGAGTGCTAAATTGTCTAATGGAAGCGCGAAGAGATAAAAAATGGCAAAGATAGTTGCATTTGACGAAGAATCTCGGCGGGCATTAGAACGGGGCGTCAATGCCCTCGCCGATGCGGTTAAGATTACCTTGGGGCCAAAAGGCCGCAACGTGGTACTGGAAAAGAAGTTCGGCGCACCGGACATCGTGAACGACGGGATCACCATTGCCAAAGAAATTGAATTAGAAGATCCCCTAGAAAACACTGGTGCCCAACTAATCCGCGAAGTTGCCTCCAAAACCAAAGATGTAGCAGGCGACGGTACTACCACCGCTACCGTTTTAGCCCAAGCGATGATTCGCGAAGGTTTGAAAAACGTAGCTGCTGGTGCTAATCCAGTGGCAATTCGTCACGGCATCGAAAAAACCGTAGCTGCTTTGATTAAAGAAATCGAAGCAATCGCTAAGCCAGTAGAAGGTGCAGCGATTACACAAGTAGCAACCGTGTCCGCAGGTAACGACGATGAAGTCGGACAAATGATTTCCGAAGCGATGGAAAAAGTTACCAAAGATGGCGTGATTACGGTGGAAGAGTCGAAATCTCTGACTACTGAATTGGAAGTAGTGGAAGGGATGCAGATCGATCGCGGTTACATCTCCCCCTATTTCGTCACCAACAACGAACGGATGACGGTGGAATACGAAGATGTCCGCATCCTACTCACCGACAAAAAGATCAATTCCATCCAAGACTTAATTCCCGTTTTAGAACGAGTTGCCCGTTTAGGCAAACCCTTACTGATTGTTGCCGAAGATATCGAAGGGGAAGCTTTAGCAACCTTAGTGGTGAACAAAGCCAGAGGCGTATTAAATGCGGTGGCAATTAAAGCACCTGGTTTTGGCGAACGCCGCAAAGCTATGCTGCAAGACATTGCCGTTCTCACTGGCGGTCAGTTAATTTCGGAAGAAGTAGGGCTTACCTTAGATGCGGTTTCTCTAGAAATGCTGGGAACTGCCCGCAAGATTACCATTGATAAAGAAAGTACTACGATCGTAGCTGGTGGCGAAACCGCAGACGACGTACAAAAGCGGATCGTGCAAATTCGCAAACAATTAGCAGAAACCGACTCCGATTACGATAAAGAAAAACTGCAAGAACGCATTGCCAAATTAGCTGGCGGCGTAGCGGTAATTAAAGTAGGCGCACCCACCGAAACCGAACTGAAAAACCGTAAACTGCGGATCGAAGATGCCCTCAACGCTACTAAAGCGGCTGTAGAAGAAGGAATCGTTCCTGGTGGCGGTACTACTTTGATTCACTTATCCACCAAAATTAACGACATTAAAAACAATTTGAATGATGAAGAAAAGATCGGTGCTGATATCGTCGGCAGGTCTTTAGAAGCACCCCTACGCCAAATTGCCGATAACGCAGGTGTAGAAGGTTCTGTAGTGGTAGAAAAAGTAAGAACCACCGAATTTAATGTTGGTTATAACGCTCTCACCGATGTCTATGAAGACATGATTGCGGCTGGTATTATCGACCCCGCAAAAGTAGTTCGTTCCGCGCTGCAAAATGCTTCTTCGATTGCTTCAATGGTATTAACTACCGAAGCTTTAGTAGTAGAAAAACCGGAGAAAAAACCCGCTGCTGGTATGCCTGACATGGGCGGCATGGGCGGCATGGGTGGCATGGGCGGCATGGGTGGCATGGGCATGATGTAATATTGCCTGTCATCCGTCATTTGCATTTAGTTAATGACTGATGATTGATTAAAGCAGCTTGTTCGATCGGACAAGCTGCTTTTTATTGACTGCTAGGAATTTTCAATCTTTTCTCAGAACCAGGATATCTTGATAACTGGTGAACTCGCTGCGTCCGCACCAAGAACCGTAGTATTTAGCCTGCCATGTCAAATTGCGATCGCGAATCCAATCACTCACCTCATTTTCCCTAAATCCAGTGAATTGTTCCGGTAAATCCACGCTGGTAGCAAAATAATCATCAATTTGATAAACCAAATTAGCAGAGCTTTTACCTGCCTCGATCAAAGCGGCTGACTCTTCATTGTATAAAAACATCGTACACAGACAACGACCACCAGGTTTGAGAACTCGGTGAATTTCTTCTAAGTAATGACGAACCTCTTTAGCGGGAATGTGAGTGAAAACCGAACCGAGAAAAACAAAATCAAAGCTTTCATTTTCATAGGGAAAAGCAAACTCTGTCGCTGACAAAGTTCCGGTTGGATTATAAAGCTGATTGTAAATATCGACCCGCCGAAAATTAAAATTAGGGAAGCGAGGAGTAATTTTTTGGTTAGCCCATTCAATTAAGGGTTCCATAATATCAAACCCTTCATATTTAGCAGTAGGTGCTAAATAGTAACCTAAACTATAAGCCATGCGACCCATACCACAGCCGATATCCAAAACATCATCTGTTGGCTGGAGATTTCCTAATTGCAAAAAGTGACTGAGAAACTCAAGAGCGGTAGGAAGAAAACTGCTACTAGCACCTATCCAATTCAACAATTCGCTATCATCTTCTCCTGGTAGCGGTAGAGAAGGTTCAAATAGATGTAGCAAAGTACTACCTCGTCCTTTTTGAAAAATTGGAGTCACTGTAATTAGAGAATCCTTAAGTTGATGGTAATTTTGTCGGTCTAAAGGTACGAGGACTCGAAAGCGAGCATTTTGGGCATATTCTAATTCTGGATAAGCCTGTTTAACATCGGGACTTTTGATACCCAAAGCCATTTCAAACTCGGTGAAATCTTTACCTCCCCAGGAAATCTTTAAGCTTTCTATAATACCTGTATGATTGGCAGCCGCCCAACCTGCTAACCGCAAAAAGTTATTTTCGATCAGTACTTTATCTAGGCTTCCCCGCATCTTAATTAGTTCACTTGATTCGATTTTCATTAGGGCTATTGTTTAACGTTGGCAAATTTAGTTTCTCAAAATTATCTCACTAGAATGACCAAAATCGGGTGGCAGATTTTAACCAGCCAACTTAAGACTTTATCTTGAATAAGCAGATTTATCTGTAGGATTAATCTAAAATAGATCGGCCCACAGATGAAGCGAGGGGACGCGAGACTTTTTTTGGTCATAATGAGTTAGAAGGAACCGACCCCCCTCTCATTTACCTCTAACTTAAGCGCTATGGCAGAAAAACGTTTATCACCCTCCCAGGTACTTACAGAACCTTTCGACGACGAAGAGGATGATGATGAATCCTATGTTGATTACAATTACGACGAACCGGGCAGTATACCCGGTACTCTCCGTATCGACCCAGATGCGGCGCAGCCAATTATTGTTTTAATTGACTATTGCGAGAACAGCGCCACTCGCATCCCAAATACAACGCCGGACGCCTGTGCTAGTTACCTAGATACCGAATCGGTTTCTTGGTTGGATATCATGGGTTTGGGCAATGAAGATACTTGGCGGCGGCTCGGTAAAATTTTTAACTTACATCCCTTGGTTTTAGAAGATGTGGTAAACGTACCTCAACGTCCAAAAGTAGAAGACTTGGGTACGCAACTTATCATCATTGCTCGTATGGTGATGCCAAAAGAAAGAGGTAACGGTTTTTACAGCGAACAAGTTAGTTTTATTTTAGGGAAACATTATTTACTGACAGTACAAGAAGAACCAGATCGAGATTGTTTTGCGCCGGTACGCGATCGCATTCGCACCAACAAAGGTACGATTCGCAAACACGGAGCAGATTATTTAGCTTACTCCTTACTCGATGCGATCGTAGACGGCTTTTTTCCGGTACTAGAAACCTATGGAGAACGTATTGAGGAGTTAGAAGATGAAGTAGTCACTAACCCCTCAAAACGCACGCTCGAAAAAATTTATGAAATTAGACGGGAATTACTGGAACTACGTCGCGCTATTTGGCCGCAACGAGATGCTATTAATACGTTAATCCGCGATGGCAGTAACTTGATTAGCCCGGATGTACGAATTTATCTGCGAGATTGCTACGATCACGCCGTTCAGGTGATCGATATCGTAGAAACTTACCGGGAATTAAGCTCTGGGTTAATGGATGTTTATCTCTCTTCAGTGAGCAACAAAATGAATGAAGTGATGAAGTTCCTCACCGTAATGTCATCCATTTTTATTCCCCTGACTTTTATCGCTGGCGTGTATGGCATGAACTTTAATACAGATGTATCTAATTGGAATATGCCAGAGCTAAATTGGAAATGGGGATATTTAGCTTTTTGGATATTGATGATCGCGATCGCCTCTGCCTTAGTTTACTTTTTCTGGCGTCGGGGTTGGTTTGAGAACTTTTCCACTATTAAGGATGACTAAACTAAACTGCTAAGAATTTAATTTACCGGAAACAATGGGTATAAAGCCTCGTCCTTGTAGGACGACTATTGTTTTATCCACGACGAGGTGTGATAAAATAATAGCATGATAGTAAGAGAAGCCAAGCTATTAAACGGAAATAAGTCTCAGTACCAAGCTATTGATGAGGCAATTCGTACTGCTCAATTTATTAGAAATAAAGCAGTTTCTTATTGGATGAATAATCAAAACGTTGGGAAAGCAGACTTGTATAAGCTGTGCAAAGACTTAGCCAAAGAGTTTGATTTTGCTTTGAAGTTAAACTCAGCCGCTCGTCAAGCCAGTGCCGAAAGAGCATGGGCATCAATCTCTAACTTCTATACTCGTTGCAAAAAAGGAGAGAAAAAGAAAGGATATCCTAAATTCAAAAAACATTGTCGTTCTGTCGAATACAAGGTGTCTGGCTGGAAGTTGTCAGATGATTGCATGAGTATTGCCTTCACCGATGGATTTAAGATTGGGTCATTATCTCTGTACTGCAACAAAGAAACAAGGGAAGACTTATTTAGATTAAAAATAAATCGTGTGCGTGTAGTGCATCGTGCTGACGGGTATTATGCTCAATTTTGCTTTGATGCTGACCGCAATGAAGTTGGTCAATATACTGGCAATGTAGTCGGTTTAGACTTAGGTTTAAAATATTTCATTAAAGACCAGAACGACAATGCTGTTATCTATCCTCAGTTCTTGAGGAAGTCAGAACGCAGACTTCAAAAAGCGCAAAAACTCTTAAGTAAAAAGTTTGTAAAAGGCCAGAAACCACAATCAAACAACTACCATAAAGCGCGAAAAAGATTGGGTAAAATCCATCTAAAAATCCAAAGACAGCGTAAAGATTGGGCAATCAAGCAAGCCCGATGCGTAGTGGCATCTAACGATGTCGTAGTCTATGAGGATTTGCAGATTTGCAACATGGTTAAGAATCACCCCTTGGCTAAATCTATCTCTGACGCTAGTTGGTATCAATTCACCCAATGGTTAAACTACTATGGGAAAATTTGGGATAAAGCAGTTGTGGCTGTTCCTCCAAACTATACATCCCAGGATTGTTCATCTTGCGGTCATCGGGTGAAAAAGTCACTTAGCACCAGGACTCATTCATGCCCCAACTGCAATATGGAAATATGTCGCGATACAAATGCGGCAATTAACATTCTTCAGAAAGGCATGAAAATATTAGGTATAGAGTGGAACAACAGTACCTTTGGGCAAAAGGAATCTGCCTCGCAAGAGGGAAAGCATGGGGAGAAAACTGTCAATACTATTGATGGGCAACTTGAGGCTAGCAAACAGACTTCTGTGAACCATGAATTAGAATCCCCGACCGTTCACGGCGGGGAGTATGTCAATTATTTAGACTAATGGGAAGATAAAAGGATAGGGGATGTAGAAAAGAAGCCTATTTTAAGCCTTCAGACTTCATCCTTTAAACTTCAACCTTCAGACTTTATACTTTCCCAATCTAAAATAGATATGGAGAGAGTAGGCGAGGCGGTTGCGGATTAGCTTTAAGCTAGTCTGAGGAAAGTCCGGGCTCCCAAAAGACCAAACTTGCTGGGTAATTCCCAGTGCGGGTGACCGTGAGGAAAGTGCCACAGAAACATACCGCCTTCTAAAGGCTGAAGTGTAAAGGATAAAGTCTGAAAGTTTTTATACTTCATCCTTTAGCCTTCATCCTTCAAAAGGTAAGGGTGCAAAGGTGCGGTAAGAGCGCACCAGCAGCGTCGAGAGGCGCTGGCTAGGTAAACCCCGGTGGGGAGCAAGGTGGAGGAACTACGGTTGGTCTTTTACCAGTTCCGCTTTTTAGGAACCGCTAGAGGCGTTTGGTAACAGGCGTCCCAGATAGATAACTGCCTTCTGCGCTATTGGCGCGGAAAACAGAACCCGGCTTATGTCCGACTCTCTCCACTCGATCGATTTTAGATGCGAGGATTTTAGATTTTAGAATACGGTCTACTAAATTTTGAATGGGAAACTCCTGACTTCTGAATTCTAAAAAAACTTCTTTTATCCCCTTTTAGGTTCGTAACTATTTCATGAATCTCGTCTACCACCGCCGTCAAAAGCAACTAGAAAGTTTAGTGCAAAAATTGGGGCTGATGCCCGAAAAATGGCCTATTAAGTGGCAATTACTAGACTTGGCGCTAACTCATCCTACTTTTTCACCAGAAGCTAATTACGAGCAACTGGAGTTTGTGGGAGATGCGGTAGTAAGGTTGGCCACGGCTGAATTTTTATGGGAAACTTATCCAGAAGAAACGGTGGGTGAATTTTCTGGCTTGAGGGCGGAATTGGTGAGCGATCGCACTCTAGCACAAATAGCCGATAGTTACGGCCTGGAAACCTACTTACTATTAGATAAAAGTGCAGCCGGAGATGTGGCGGGACGAGAAACTAGACTGGCAGATGCGATAGAAGCAGTCATGGGTGCGCTCTACCTCAGCACTCGCAGCCTGCAATTAGTGCGTCCCTGGTTAGACTCTCACCTAAAAAAATTTGCCATTGAAATTCGCAACGACCCGGCTCGTCGTAATTATAAAGCCGCTCTCCAAGAATTTACCCAAAGCGAATATAAGGTTTTGCCAGAGTATCAAGTGGAGGAACTCAAAGCTACTCGCGGTTACCCCCAAACTTTTAGTGCGATCGTGAAAATACTAGGTAAACAATGGGGAACCGGACGAGGAAACTCCAAAAAAGCTGCCGAACAAGCTGCTGCGAAAGAAGCTTTTGAGAAATTAAAAATAAAAACTTAAAATGTTAATGGTCGTTAGTCATCAGTCATCGTTCATTAGTTATATACGGTAGGGCATACCGAAATTAACGCTTGTGGAGAGACCACCCTCTACTTAAGCCTGGAAACGGTGCTTAAGCAAGGTTGCTCGGTGAAGCAAGAATCTCCCTTTACACCGCGATCGCGGTGTAAAGGGAGAGTGTCAACGGAAAAATAGCTAACCAATGACAAATGGCAAATGACAAGTGACCAATGACAAATCACCACTAAAATAGAATGACTATCAACGTAGCTGTATTAGGTGCTGGACGCTGGGGCGTACATTTAGTCAGAAACTTCTTAGAAAATCCCCAAACAAACTTAGTAGCGGTAGTAGACCCTAATTTAGATCGTTTACAAGCTTTGCGATCGCGCCATCAATTAAATGACAATGTAATACTAGCAACCGAGTGGGAAAAAATACGACAGTTGCCCGGATTAGAAGCAGTAGTCATTGCTACCCCAGCTTCTACCCACTACACCTTAGTAACTGACGCCCTTCAGCAAGGTTACAACGTCCTAGCAGAAAAACCCCTCACCCTCGATCCAACCGAATGCGTTCGGCTATGCCGCCTAGCAGAACAACAGCAACGGCAATTAGTCATCGATCACACTTATTTATTTCATCCCGCAGTAGAACGAGGAAAAGAAATCGTCCGCAAAGGTATATTAGGAGACTTACGTTATGGTTATGCTGCCCGTACTCACCTGGGCCCAGTGCGATCGGATGTAGATGCCTTATGGGACTTAGCCATTCACGATATTTGCATATTTAATAGTTGGCTTTCCCAGACACCAACCAAAGTGCAAGCTTCCGGAACCGTTTGGTTACAAACAGCCGCAGAAAATAGCGCCGTCTCAGACTCCCCAGTTGCCATACCACAAGGTTTAGCTGACTTAGTGTGGGTAAATCTTACTTATCCCAATGGTTTTCAAGTATTTATTCATTTGTGCTGGCTAAATAACGATAAACAACGCCGTTTAGTAGTAGCAGGTAGTGAAGGCAGCTTAATTTTTGATGAATTATCAAAAGAATCACCCCTTACCATTGAGCATGGAACTTTTGAGCTAATCAACAACCGATTTAATCCAATTAATCAAAACCGTGAAGTAGTAGCCATAGAATCAGCAGAACCCCTCAAACAAGTTTGTCAACATTTTATTAACTGTATTACTCAAAACCATCCTTCAAATATTTCTTCTGGTTGGGTTGGCGCTCAATTAGTACAAATTCTCTCAGGTCTAACAGAGTCGTTAAAACAAGGAGGCGTACCGATAAATATTTCTCAAATATTGAATTAAATAACTATTAATCAGTTTGATAAAATTTTATTTTTAGTCTAAACTTTGGCGAATAGCCGTTTGGTTTCTGCCTTGTTGCTTCGCTTGGTAAAGAGCTTTATCAACTACGGCAATTAAATCTTCAGGTTTATGATGGCAGTCTGGAATGGTACTAGAAACGCCTACGCTTAAAGTGACATATTGACTAACTGAAGAATGGAAATTAGGTATTTTCAGTTCTTCAATAGATTCGTGCATAAATTGGGCTATTAAAATTGCGCCTTCCAGAGGAGTATTCGGTAAAACGATCGCAAATTCTTCTCCCCCATAACGAGCAACTAAATCTGCCGGACGCTTAACAGTTTTACAAATTGCTCGAGCAACTTTCCTCAAACAATCATCTCCTGCTTGATGACCGTATGTATCGTTAAAACATTTAAAATAATCTACATCGCACATAATTAAAGACAAGTAACTCTGCTCTCTTTTCAGCCGTCGCCACTCTTGCAGTAAATATTCATCAAACCGCCGACGGTTAGCTACCTGAGTCAATCCATCGAGCGTAGCAAGGCGTTCTAATTCTTGATTTGCTTTTTCCAAAGCAGCTTGCACAACTTTACGTTCGTGAATTTCTTGTTGCAGCAGAGCATTTTGTTCTTGTAATCTTTTAGATAACCGACGGAGAGCTAGTTGATTTTGTACGCGAACTAATACTTCTTCTAATTGAAAAGGTTTAGTAATATAATCTACTCCCCCAACTGAAAAAGCTTTTACCTTATCTAATACTTCATCAAGGGCGCTGATAAAAATAACGGGAATTTCACAGGTTTTTTCAATCGATTTTAATTTTTCACAAAGTTCATAGCCGTTCATCTGAGGCATATTAATATCTAACAAAATCAAATCTGGGGGCGCTGCTTGCGCTGCCGTTAATGCCATTTTGCCATTGATTACACTGCGAACTTTATATCCTTGCTCGGCTAGCATAGTCGATAAAAGACGCAAATTGTTTGGAGTATCGTCAACAATTAAAATATTTTCTTGAATTTCTCCACTTTGATTGCTACTCATTGTGTAGCCTGTTCATTTAAATTCGTGATTTTATCAAAATAATACTTTACTCGGTAAATAGCTCAAAAACCGACCAAATCAATTCTTTTTCAATGTAGCTGACCTCCTGATGTTATTCTAGTATCCATATAACTAGCTGCTTCTGTTGAGCTTGAATGTGACTGGTGACCTGATACTAATCCATTTTTGGCATTCTCAAATCTATCCAAAAAGAGTTGCTAACCTTCTCCCCCGCATAAATATAGCTTTTTGTTGATAGATGGCTGTTTTTATGGATAGTCTTGGGGTTGAGGGCAGTTTTGCTAGCTTTAGCTAACTGTTTTAGTATCTTCAACTACCAGGCTCGGTACTTAGTTAATTTTTATACTAATTGATTGAGGTTTAATTAGTTGAGTTTGAATGTTCCTAGTGTGGCAACACCAATCTTAACATCAAATTTTAAAATAGTTTTTATCTTTAAATTACCCTTTGGCAAGCTTATAGCTAAGTCATCTAAAATCACTTCATAAAAATTAAGTTTAAACGGGGGATTTGTTATTCCGCTTGCGATCGGTAAGGTAAAATATTTCTGGCTGAACTTTCGGCTTCGGACGTTAACCGAGACGGATTAATTAAAGGCATAGTAATTTCAACTGTTGTGCCAAGATCGTTACCAGCACTATATAAAGTAATCGAGCCATTCATCAGTTCCATAAGTTTGCGGGAAATTGCCAATCCCAATCCCGTTCCTCCGTACTTACGAGTTCTCGTACCATCAGCCATCACAAAGGGGCGAAAAAGTTTTTTCTGTTGATCGGGAGCAATGCCAATTCCCGTATCTTTAACTTTTATCACTATAAAAGGAGTTTTACCATTATGGTCGATTGCTAAGTCTTCTTGTCTGGTTATAGAAATAGTAATACTTCCTCGATCGGTAAACTTAATTGCATTGCCGATTACATTAATTAAAACTTGTTTCAATTTGGCAGGGTCGGCTTGAACGGCGATTAGTTCTGTGGGAATAGACCAAAGTAATTGCAAACCTTTTTGATTAATTTGAACTTTCTGTAAATCAATGACTTCTTGTAAAAGAGATGACAAATTTACAGGTTCTAATACTACTGATAAAGTACCTGATTCTACTTTAGACAAATCTAAAATATCATTAATAATGTTAAGTAAATGAATGGCCGCATCATCTGCTCGCTGTAAAAATTCTAATTCTTCTTCTCTGTCATCACAGCAACCGTCTTTTACTAATCGGATACAGCCAATAATAGCGTTTAAAGGAGTTCGTAACTCATGAGAAGTGTTAGCAAGAAACTCACTTTTTAGTTGATTGGCTGCTTGTGCTTCCTTCCAGGCACTTTCTAATTCTTCTGCCCAAGCTGTTAATCGCTCTACCATGCTGTCAAGAGAATCTGCCAATTCATTAAATTCTTTGATTTTAAAATTATGCGGTACTTTAGATATAGATTTCCCATCCCGAACGCTCAAAGCATAATCTTCTAGCCGCTCTAAAGGACGGGCTAGATCGCGAGATAAATAAAGAGTTGCGAGTAGATTAGCGGCGATCAACCAGAGAATTAAATTGAATAAAACTTGTTGAATTTCTCCCAAGCCAAACAAAGCGTTATCTAGGCGAGAAACTGCTAAGATTACCCACTGATGGTTTCGATCTTTACTAATCGGACTGGGAATAGCTGTATAGCCGGCTAAAGATTCCCCACCATTTTTTTCAAAAGCAAATAGATGGAGAAAATTTTGTTCACCAGCCAGAGCATTCTTCATGAGAGTTTTCAATCGTTCGTTATCTTCTAATCGATAAATATTTTTGCCTACTAAATCAGTAATTCGATGCTCTAAAATAGTGCCATCTTGGTCGATAATTACTGTATAACCAGCTAAAGAACCGGGTTTATCAAATTGTTGCTGTGCTAAGGTTGATTGCATGGTTAAGGCATAGCGCAACAGACCGGAACTATCATAAACAGGTACGCTTAGAAATAAATTTAGTTGAATGTTTGAATGATTTTTAAGCGGTGGGATAGGATTATTTACCAACTTTTTAGAGGGGAGGAGAGTGGAAATAAAAATATTGGATAATTCAGGGATAAACTGGTTTTCTTGCTGAGGCCATAGATTATTTGCTATGGAAGCGATCGCCCGATTTCCACAAGTACTAACGCTCGGTTGACCTGTCTGTATGTCAATTAGTTGAATACACGCAGTGTGGATGGGTAATTGTTTTTCTAGTTGTAGGAAAAACTGTTGTACGGCTTGGGGCGATCCGGATTTGACGGTGGTAGTTTGGCTGGCTGTCAGTAAGTTAGCTTCTAAGGCTTGAATGGAGGTGCGAATGCTTTCTCCTTTTCTGATGGCGCTTTCCGTCAAATTTTGACGGGCGGTTTCCAATAGGGTAGAGCGTCCCTTTTTATAAATCACGTACTGCCCCAGGAGTAAAACTGGTATGCTGAGGAGCAAAATCCGGGATAGCAGGATGCGACGAAAAGAAGATTGACCTGGCTTAGCCATGAACTGACCCAAGAAGAGCGATCGCAAAATCGGAGGAATCGAAAATCGACTTGGCTTAGCCATAAACAATCTCTAGCTTGTGATGCGAACCAGAAAGGCGCGGATAACCGCATCATCGATCGAGGACAAGACTGCCACGACTGTGGAAAGATGGCGTGCCTGGAAATCGATCTTTACCTCGCACTACCAATGGTCTTGTTTACAACGATAGATAAACATAATTATAGAAAATTCATTAGAAAAGCCTCATCTTTTGGTAAGAAATTATTAATACCAATAGCTAGTCCCTAAGGCCAGCTAACCAAGAGTCCGATTCCCATATTCAAAAGATCGATACCAGTAACCTTTAAACAAAACAAACATTCTAAATTGGTGAAAAATCGACCCCATACCACTGTCGTGCTAGCAATGACTGCTGATGGCAAGATTGCCGATCGTAAAAGGTCGCCTGCACGGTTTGGTTCGCCAGTTGATAAAGCTCATCTGGAAAAACAAATTGCTTTAGCTGATGGAGTATTATTTGGTGCGGGAACTTTACGCGCTTACGGAACTATACTGAGTATTGCCGATCGCAATTTATTGCAGCAGCGAGAACGAGAAAACAAACCGCCTCAACCAGTACAGATAGTTTGCTCCCGTTCGGGCCAGATCGATTCTAAATTGCGCTTTTTTCAGCAACCAGTACCTCGCTGGTTGCTCACTACTGCCGATGGAGCCGCTTTTTGGCAAAATCGACCGGAATTCGAGCGAATCGCGATCGCAAAAACCACCGAAAACGGCATTGACTGGGTAACGGCTTTTACAGAATTAAGCCAGCTAGGTTTGACACGCTTGGCGGTTTTGGGTGGTGGCGAATTAGTGGCATCCCTGCTACGGTTTGATTTGTTAGACGAGTTGTGGCTGACGGTTTGCCCCCTGATTTTAGGTGGTAGGGAAGCACCCACGCCAGTAGGAGGGGCGGGATTTTTACCCGAACTAGCGCCGCGTTTGCAACTTTTATCGGTAGAAACTGTTGAGCAGGAAGTGTTTTTACACTACCGAATTATCCGCCAAAATAAATAATCGAAGTTAAATTAATTTAAAATGCCTCATCCCAGCTAACCAAGATGGTAGAACAACTCAAGCCTCGCTACACCGTTACTTGGATCGATCGCATCAGCGAAATTCCCCAATCACAGTGGGATGCCTTAGCAATACCCCTGAAAACGCCATTTTTAGAATGGGAATGGCTGCATAATTTAGAAAATTCCGGTAGCGCAAAAGCTCAGACTGGATGGCTTCCCCAACATTTAACAGTGTGGCAAGACAGGCAGTTAATCGCTGCTGCCCCACTTTACGTAAAGAGTCATAGTTATGGCGAGTTCGTGTTCGATCACCAGTGGGCCGATCTAGCGCAACGGTTAGGCATCCAGTATTACCCGAAATTGTTAGGAATGACGCCGTTTACTCCAGCCGAAGGTTATCGATTTTTAATCGCACCAGGAGAAAACGAGGATGAACTGACGGCGTTGATGGTAGCCGCCATCGACCATTTTTGCGATCGCCATCGCATATCTGGCTGTAATTTTCTCTACGTCGATCCAGAATGGCGAGTTGTGATGGAACGCCACGGCTTTATAAGTTGGCTGCATCACAGTTATGTTTGGACAAATCAAGGATTTAAAACTTTCGATGATTATTTAGCCGTTTTTAACGCCAATCAGCGCCGGAATATCAAACGAGAACGCAAAGCTGTGGTACAAGCGGGTTTGCAAGTGCGAACGCACGCGGGCGATGAAATCTCTAAATCTTTACTCAGCCAAATGTACCAATTTTACAGCGACCACTGCGACAAGTTTGGCTGGTGGGGAAGCAAATATCTAACTAAACGATTTTTTGAACAACTTTATCCCAATTATCGAGATCGCGTTTTACTAGTCGCTGCTTACAGTGAAGAAAACGATCGGCATCCCATCGGAATGTCTTTTTGTATCGCGAAAGGCGATCGTCTTTACGGACGTTATTGGGGTTGCCAACAAGAAATCGACTGCCTGCACTTTGATGCCTGCTACTATACACCGATCGAATGGGGAATCAAACATAGCATCCAAATTTTCGATCCCGGTGCTGGTGGAAGACACAAAAAACGTCGCGGTTTTCCCGCTACTGCCAACCACAGCCTACACCGCTATTATCATCCCCGCCTCAGTCAAATTTTGCGGTCTTACATCAATCAAGTTAACGAAATGGAACAAGAAGAAATTGACGCCATTAACCAAGATATCCCCTTTAGCCGTCGCGAACCCAAACTTGATGTGGATATAGAAATTTAACAAGCTAGTAGTTAGGATTGAGAAGCCGAAACCGATCTGAAAAAAGAGATTTTAGTGATTTACCAAAGTTACTGATGCATAACCATTTTCCACATCCGATCCCCACGAATTAACTACAATTGCTGGAATTCCTTTTGTGCTACTAACTTGAGACGACGTAGTTGAGCTTTCATATCTTTTTGCGTCCAAGAGGAGGCAAAAGTATGGAAGCCCCAGCGAACGATTGGATTGGGAACCTCAAACTCAAAACGATTGATTAGGAAAGTACCTTCTTTGACTGGTTGGCATTCCCAGCGATCGCGTCCCTTAAAAAAACCATCAAACTCCCAAACAATCAAACCTGGTTTCCTTTCCACCACAGTGCTTTCCAAAGTTGGTTGCACCAATGGAATCTGAATGACAAAGCGACTGCGACTGCCCGTTTCCGTACTCCACTCCCCCACGGGATCGCAACGCAGGGCGGGGTTAAGCCATTGGTGCATTAATTGGCGATCGGCAATACAGCGCTCAACCACCGTAGCAGGTGCATCGATTTGAATTGATTGTTCAAAAACCTGTTGCCGTGACATCTTGATTTAGCACCCTTGCGACCTGTAATCCTTAATTTTAAAGCTTCCCATTGCCAACTCCCATTCCGATGGCCAAAAATCAGCGAATTAGGGTTTTTTAAGGCTTAATTCTCTATAAAGATAGATGAAAAATCTCTTGGCTCGTTGTATTGTGTTCCATATTCATTTGATACTGTTTTAACTTTTCAATTTGCCTGGGAAGTTTGCATATTTGCCGATAAGCTTTGAGGTACATCAAAAAATATGAAAGGCATTTGGCAAGATATGGTACACGTCAATTTAAGTGTGCCAATTCTCTCTGACCGGATTTTGGCGCAGGCCCCTCCACGTCCAGCGCCGCCTCCTCCACCCCCAGCATCACCGTTTACAGGCATTGGCAATGACTGGAATAGTTTCTTTCAGCCAATTGCTGCCAATTTTGGGACTTTCGCGCTGAATTTGCTAGCAGCTTTAGCTATTTTGCTAGTAGGCTGGCTGATCGCCATCTTTGTATCTGCTGCGATCCGGAATATCCTCAAACGTACCAACATTGACAATAAGTTGGCTGACTGGATTACCGGACGCCAGGATGGAACACCACCAGCACCTGTAGAGAAGTGGATCGCCAGTGCGGTATTTTGGATTATTCTGATCTTTACGATCGTGGCGGTTTTACAGACACTTCGATTATCGGCAGTGTCTGAACCTTTGAATAATCTGCTCAATCAGGTTTTCATCTTCCTGCCCAAATTAGCAGGTGCAGCAATTCTGCTGTTGTTTGCCTGGTTGATCGGTACGATCGTCAAAATGGTAGTGACGCGGATATTGCGCGTCATGCGTTTGGACGAACGGTTGAATCAGCAAGTTGAGGGAGAACCGGCCAATCAGTTTTCTCTGAGCGAAACCATCGGCAACACGCTGTATTGGTTTATATTTTTGCTGTTTCTGCCATCAGTACTCAGCACCTTAGAGTTGCAGGGAACCTTACAACCGGTTCAGCAACTACTCAATAAAATTCTTTCCATTCTCCCGAATATTTTCGCAGCAATTTTGATTGCGGCGGCAGGATGGTTAGTGGCACAAGTAGTACGCCGGATCGTGACCAATTTGTTGGCAGCTAGCGGTGCAGATCGAGTAGGTACTAGATTTGGTTTGAGTCGGGAAAGGAGCGGTCAAAGCCTTTCTGGGATAATTGGTACGATCGTCTACGTATTAATTTTAATTCCCACTGCGATCGCAGCCTTGCAAGCCTTGCAGATCGAGGCAATCTCGGCTCCCGCGATCAATATGCTCAATCAAATTCTCAACGCTATTCCCAAAATTTTCACGGCAGCTTTGATTTTGGTAATAGCTTACGCGATCGGCAGATTTGTCGCCGATTTAGTGACCAATGTTCTGACGGGTATTGGCTTTAACAATATTTTCGATTGGTTGGGTTTAGGAGTAACTCCTCGGAAACGAATTGTGGTCGTTCCGTCTAGCACTCCGGTATCGGAACAAACTCCTTACTCATCAGAAGAAGCCGTAAACGCGATTTCCTCAACACCGGGTACTAACCGCACTCCCTCTGAAATCGTGGGAATCATCGCGTTGGTAGGCATTGTCCTATTAGCGATCGTACCAGCCACGGAAGTACTCCAATTTGCCGCTCTCACCGCAATCGTTACCGGCATCGTCACGATTGCCGGTCGCATTTTAGCTGGCTTGGTGGTATTCGCGATCGGTTTGTATTTAGCTAACCTCGCCTTCAACTTGATTAGCAGTTCCGGCGGTTCCCAAGCTCGCATCCTGGGTCATGCCGCCAGAATCGCCATCATTACGTTGGTTTCGGCAATGGCGTTGCAACAAATGGGCATTGCCAGCGATATCGTGAATTTAGCCTTTGGTTTGCTGTTGGGTGCGATCGCCGTTGCGATCGCCCTCGCTTTTGGTTTAGGCAGTCGCGACATCGCTGCCGAACAATTACGCCAATGGCTGGCATCTTTCAAAGAGAAAAAGGATATCTAAGGAATAAGGGAGGAGAAATAGGGAATTTTCGGTAAAAAACCCTTTTCCTTGTTTTTCTTCCCTTACTGTTTCAGGTAAATAAGTTAAGTTTAATTTTCGTTATATAGTTTCGTTTATTCGTGCTTTTGTACTTATCAGTAGTTTTTGAAAAAAATATAGGTGCCGAAAGCCTAAGAAAGACAATTTAGCACCGATTATAAGTTATTTTTTGAAGTAGATCGGGTTTTGCCGTCTCTTTACCCGTTAGCATTTCTGATTAGTTCAGTAAGCTAAAGTTTCTAGAGTTTCTCGCAAATATCGGCTGACTCGGTAGTCAAGACTGGTATCTTGGTAGCTATCATCCACTTGTTGGCGTTCTAGCTGCCAGGTTTGAAAACCAGAACTAGATGCGATCGCCGTTTTCAGGCTGTGCCATATTTGGCTATCATCTGCGATCTGGTTTGCTGACAAAGGAGAATAAGTTGCCATAGGCACCCCACAAACATCCAAACGAAACTTCAGGAAGTAGCGGTCTTTTCTTCTATTATGGACGGGTACTAAGAAGAAGATTGTCTTCCTTGAACAAAAATGAGTGGAAAAATTCGATTTACCTGAAAACCAGCCAAAGTAAAATCCCTCGGTATTTTATCTAAAGGATAGGGTTCGGTAGCTGCAAATGCCGATTCGCTGGTCATTAAAACTTTAGCTACGCTAAGCGGAACTTGTAAAAACAAGTTAGACAAGAGAAATGCGATCGCGGTTAATGCCAATCCCGCTAACCGCCAATTCGGTGGAAACGGGGTAATCGAGGCTGCCATCGGCGCTGCGCGATAGATTTGCCACAAAATTACTACTAACGCGATCGGTGTTAGCACTGCTAGCACTCGCTGGGAATTAGTTTGAAACAAACTGAGAATTTTTCTCTGTTCCGTAGTGAGTTGTTCTGGTTTAAGCGCAAATATCAGCACGCTAAAAATATTGAAAGGGCGGGCTAACTGCATCCACAAAACCGGAGCGATCCCAACCACTGAAATTAACAATAATTCTAACCATATTGGCCAAATCGGGTTTCCGACTGCCAAACCTAACCAACAAAGCAGCAGGCAAATCGGAACGGCTACAATTCCTGCCAAGTGAATCCATAAGTAAGGGTCAAACCAAAAAGAACGCATCGAATCGCTTTTGTTGATTGAGTAACCGAGCAAACAGAAGTGAAAAGGGAGGAGGAGAGAGGGGAGCAAGACAGCCAGAAAATTAATCCCATTAAGCTCTTTACCCTCTCATCTTCCTCATTCTTAAGCAGGTGTTAGAGTACGGCGCTTCGTAACCATCTTGAAGGCTTCAATGATGTCGCCAACAATCCAGTCATTGAATTTATCGATACCGATACCGCATTCAAAACCAGCGTTGACTTCTTTCGTATCTTCTTTCATCCGTTTGAGGGAATCCAGAGTGCCTTCGTAGATTACTTGACCGCCTCGACGAACCCGAACTTTGCAGTTGCGGATTACCTTGCCTGATAAGACATAACAACCAGCCACCGTACCTCGACCTACGGGGAAGACTGCCCGGACTTCCACATTTCCGAGGGGTTCTTCCACCAGTTCTGGTTCGAGCAAGCCTTCCATTGCACCTTGGATATCTTCCAGCAGTTTGTAGATGATGTTGTACTCTCGGACATCTACACCAGCTTGGTCGGCTGCTTGACGAGATCCGCTAGCCAGGGTGGTATTGAATCCAACAATTACCGCATCGCTGGCAGCTGCTAGGTCAACGTCTGTTTCGGTAACTTCACCGGGAGCCGCTAACAATATGCGGATCTGCACTTGATTTTGCGGCAGTTGTTGCAGCGCTCCGATAATTGCTTCCACAGAACCTTGCACGTCTGCTTTCAGGATCAAGTTGAGTTCTTTGAGTTCTCCCTCTTGTGCTTGAGCAGAAAGTGTGGTCAGGCTGACGCGACCGCGCATCAGGCGGGTTTGCCGTTGTTGTTCGGCGCGTGCTTCGGCAAGTAAACGCGCTTCTTTTTCATTCTGGAAGACTTCAAACTCGTCTCCGGCAGCCGGCACGTCGTTAAGACCCAAAACTTCTACCGCAAAGGAAGGAGTTGCGGCGTCTACTCGGCTACCGCGATCGTCGATCATCGCCCGCACTTTACCAAAGGCAGAACCAGCGACCAGAATATCTCCTACCTGTAGAGTACCATTTTGTACCAGCAAGGTAGCAACCGGGCCTCTCGATTTATCCAGGTTAGCTTCGATGACAGTTCCTTTGGCAGCCCGATTTGGGTTGGCCACGAGATCTTCATCTACTTCTGCCACCAAGAGAATCATTTCCAACAGGGTATCCAAGTTTTCTTTTTGGATCGCGCTGACTGGCACCATAATGGTGTCGCCGCCCCATTCTTCTGGCACCAAACCGAATTCGGTCAATTCTTGTTTAACGCGATCGGCTTGGGCGTCTGGTTTATCAATTTTGTTAATCGCGACGACGATCGGGACTTCTGCTGCTTTAGCGTGACTGATCGCTTCGATCGTCTGTGGTTGAACTCCATCATCGGCTGCTACTACCAGTACGGCGATATCCGTCACTCTCGCGCCCCTCGCCCGCATAGCAGTAAATGCTTCGTGACCGGGAGTATCGAGGAATACTACCTGCTGGGTAGTATCGTTCTGCGGTACGTCTACGTGGTAAGCACCAATGTGCTGAGTAATACCACCTGCTTCTCCTTGAGCGACTTTGCTTTCCCTGATCGCATCCAACAAAGTGGTTTTACCGTGGTCTACGTGACCCATAATGGTCACCACAGGCGGACGACGCTGTAAGTATTCAAAGTCTTCCGCATCGATCATCTCGCTGCCTTTACTGGCTTCCGATTGCTTCTGACCTGTTTCTACTTCTACCCCAAAGTCATTGGCGATCGAAGTACAAGTTGGTACGTCCAGACTTTGGGTAATATTCACAGCTATCCCTTTAAAGAACAGCCGCTTGACTATTTCCGTATCCGGTACGGCTAAAGCTTCAGCTAGTTCTTGCACTGTCATGCTGCCAGTTAAAACAAGCTTCTCCGGACGTTCCGGTACTGCCTCTTCCTTAGCTTTGCGGCTAGCTTTAGAAGCAGCACCCCCATCGCGAGAAGGTGCTTTTTTCCGAGCGGCAGGCTGAGCTACTCCTGCATTCGCCCCGCTTGCCCCTTGTCCTGCACGGGATGCTTTTGGCTTGGGGGGACGAGCCACTGACAAGCTAACCTGGACTGTCGGTGGCAACACTTCCAGATCGGCATCATCAAAATCAACCTCATCTTCGTCAAACAGGAGTTGTTTGCTGCGCTTGCCCTTGCCAGCTGGTTTACCAACTTTTGGTGGTTGTTCTTCTTCTTCTTCTTCCCAGCTTTTGCCTTTTTTAGGCGGACGTGGTGGTTGAGGTCGCTTTAGTTCTTTTTGTGGTTCTGTTAATACTTCTGTGTCCTCAGTTTCTTCAGCATCCACTTCTTCAACTTGTGCTGCTGGGCGGATGACTGTAGTAGGAGCATTCGGCTTAATAACTGGTTTAGGCCGTTGTAGTTCTGGTATCTGAGGTGGGGCAGGGGGAGCGGGACGGCTTGGTTTAGCAGCAGATGTAGTTTGATCTTTTTCTTTTTTTCCAACTAGCTGTTCTTTTTTCTCCGCTTGAGGCTGGGGAGAAGCTGGTTTGCTGGGTTTTTTCTTAACAGGTTGTTCGGTTTGGTTATTCTGGCGAAGATTGGGCTGCGTGGAAGACGGTCTCACTGGAGGTTCAGCCAGCTTTAGCTGTTCTGGCGCGGGACGAGAAACGGTAGCTTGCTGCCCTTGTTGAGCCTTTAGTTCGGTTTTGTATTCGGATTTTGGTTCCGGCTTACCCTCTGAATTCTGTACGTTTCTTTCCTTAGCGGCTATTTCCTGATGCTGAGGAGAGCGCACTGGTTTACTAGGCGCTGCCTGCTTGGTGGGTGGGGGGGTTGGCTGACTCCCTGCGGAGACACCAGCTTGTGGAGCTTTGGGAGGAATCGCAACGGATGCTGCCGATGGTGGTTTGGGCGGGTTAGCAGCTGGGCGTTCCTGATGTTGGCGAATTCCCAAAATCTGTTGTTTTTTGGGAGGAGCTAACGGTTTTTGAGCCGAGCTTGTTTGGGAGTTCGGCTTATGGCTAGCTGAAACCGCTTTATTTTGAGATGGATGCTGTGCTGCATATTTTTCCGCCACGCTCCGAATGCGCTCGGCTGACTCATCTGAAATCGTGCTGCTGTGGCTCTTGACCGGAATTCGCAGCTGGTCGCAAATTGCAAGAATATCCTTATTGTCCAAATTTAATTCCCGTGATAACTCGTAAATTCTGACTTTGCCGTTGTTCATCCACGCTTTCCCCTTGAATCCTACCAGTAGTTTTTCTAATGACCTACTGTTTTAAAGATATCTACATCATTGAAATGCTGCCTCCTTTGTGGCAGTTTAAAATGATGATTTTCGCTCTAGGACAACAAATGCTGACGATTTTGCCATCTGGATTTTCCAGAAAACAGATCAGTTGCAGTTTGTGAGATCGGGGCTTTTTAAATGCGTGGATTGATTTTTTCGGATTAAACCGAGGAGTAATTCCACGAAGGCGAGAGTTTTTAAATTAATTTTGTTAAGCTTTCGCCCGGAGCGCCCCTTTGTTTTTGGGCTGCACAAACTTTTAAGCAACTGTGGGCAATTCTGTTTACAGCTTTGTCCATGTGTACTTTTACAATCACCTTTTACTATTTTGGCACTCAAACGCCTGGTTAGGGCTGCTATTTTCCCAAAGTAACATCGGGCTGATGGGATGGGAAAATAGCAGCCTCATTCAGGTTCTAAATTGGATGGGGTACGATCGAATAATTTATGATTGGCCGTACTCTGTTGACTGGTTAAACGCTGCCACAAGGTTTGATATAGTTCTGGGGGAACAGGTGCTTTGAGCGCTCTGCCCAGACGATTTTTTTTCTGAGCGGCTTGCAGACAAGTTTCCGTAGGACAAAGATAGGCCGAACGTCCCATACCCTCATTCAATTGTAGCTGCCTGGATGGATAGACTCTAACTACGCGCCAAAAAGCTTCTTTAGGAGCTACCAAGCGACAGCTGATACAACGTCGATAGTTAGGTTTCACGCCTAATCTTCATCTAAGAGAGTATCTTCATCCAATTGGGCATCGGTGTCGTCGAGGCTGTATTTATCTATTGTTTCTTCGTCGTCGTAGTCCTCGTCATCTTCATATTGTTCTCTTTGTTCGCTAGCGATCGCGGCGGCGATCTTTTGATCTTCAGCAACCGCGTCGTACTTAGCACCATCTTTGATATCAATTTTCCAGCCAGTCAACCGGGCAGCTAGTCGAACGTTTTGTCCTTCTTTACCGATCGCCAAACTCAGCTGGTCTTCCGCAACCAAAACGTGGGCTTGGCGTGCTTCTGGATTGACCAAGCGAACTTCATCTACTCTAGCCGGACTCAGAGCATTGGCAATATAAGTAGCCGGGTCGGGAGACCACCTAATAACATCGATTTTCTCTCCACGCAGTTCGTTTACCACCACTTGAATTCGCGATCCCCGCGCTCCAATACAAGCACCTACGGGATCGACATCTCGCTCTAGAGTATCTACAGCGATTTTAGTACGGGGGCCAAGAGAACGAGAAGGAGGATTAGCTTCCCTTGCTACAGCAACGATCCGTACTACTTCATCTTCAATTTCCGGTACTTCGTTGCTAAAAAGCTCCACTACCAAACCAGCAGCCCCTCTAGAAACCAGTAGTTGTGGCCCTCTTTGGGGGCCTTCCCTGACTTTTTTCAAATAAACCTTAAAAGTGGCATTAGCTCGATAGTTATCGTTGGGCAGTTGTTCCCGCTTGGGCAATTCAGCTTCTACTTCTGGCTGATTAAAACCACTGCTGACGGCCATAATCACCGATTGTCGCTCGAAGCGCAGCACCCGCGCCTGCATGACGTTCCCTTCTAAATCTTGGAACTCTTCTTGCACCATCTTGCGTTGCTGGTCTCGCAGTTTCTGGGATAACACTTGTTTAGTTTGAATTGCCGCCATCCGACCAAATTCGTTTTGATCCGGCGTCACGTCTAAAACTACGGTGTCTCCTAACTGAGCTTCTTCTACTACTTCCTGAACTTCCGAAAGCGCAATTTCATGGTCGCTACTACTAACCTGTTCGACGATACTTTTGGTAGCGAGAACTCGAAAGCCTTCTTCTTCTACATTCAGTTCTACTTCTAGGTTATCGAAGTAGTTTTCATCGAAGTGTTTGTTGATATTTTGGGTACGCCGATAGCGCTCGTATCCTTTTAGCAAAGCTTCTCGCAACGCTGCTTGTACCGCGTGCCTGGGTAAATTTCGCTCGCGGCTGATGTTGTCGATTAAGTCTTTTAGTCCAGGCAGACTAACCATTGTCATAGGCCAAACCTCTCTCGATCGAAAAATAGAAAATTAAAAATTAAAAATGTAAAGGCTTTTGAGCGTTTCATTTTTAATTTTTTCTGCGGTCGTCTAGTTGTACTCGCGCCGCCAAATGACGGGGGATCGCGATCGTGCGCCCTTTTTGATTTAGATAAATAGAGGTATCATCCCGTTTAATTAACTGCCCGTTCCATTCCCTCTTTCCTTCAAAAGGTTCAGATGTGGTAACTAACACCGCAAATCCTTTAAAAGAAATGAATTCTCTATCCGTACTAAGCTGGCGAGAAATTCCAGGGCTAGAAATTTCTAGAACATAGGCATCCGGGATCGAATTGGCGTTATCCAAAACAGGTTCAAATGCCAAGCTCATACGTTCGCAATCATCCAAACTGGTATCTTGCTGGGGGTTGCGAATATCAACCCGCAACACGGGAGGATTTTGGTTAGTCTGAAACACCGCTCCCACTACCTCTAACCCAATGGATTGGGCAACGGGTTCAGCTAATTCGATAATTTGTGGGATGAGAGGATGAGCCATAAGACAACTCCAATAAAAAAAGTGGGACAGCGACCCACTTCTGATGAAAGGATTTCTTTCACTGTTATGCAGAACTTATCCATAGTCGTTCATCGCAACTACTTTGTCTGCTTCCTGCTTCGTCCAAAGGAGTTGCCTCCCGCTTGTCCACAGGCGTAAATTCGGGAATAACATACCCTACTTCAACTGCCGATAACTTTACGTTTTAACAGTTAATAATCCTTATTATATCACGGAATCAGATGTAAATGCCATTACTTCCTCATTCAGAAACGGGTGATGAAAACGCCTAATTTGTAAGAGTTGAGGCTTGCGGGTTCCTTGCTTGGAAAATCTCATCAGTATGGCAAAGATCGAGAAAGTTATTTGTAAGGGTAAATTTGTCCGTCTTGAGGAGATGATAGTTGTCTGATTTTTCTGGTTTCTTCTAAAATTCTTTCCATATCCTGTTCGGATAAGCGTTCGACATAATTAATTTTAACTTCTTCTAGCATATCTACCAGTAAACTTTGCACTTTTTCTAGAGTATGCTTTTGCTGTACTTCTGATGCGACTGCTTCCCCAAAATGTTCTACTAATTGAGCAGTCAATTTAGCACCCACCGGATCTTCTAACGCTGAGATCAAAGCATCATATGCTCCTTGGGATATTTCTGTTACTAATTTTTCAGTTAATTGATTTGGTATACTGGCTAAACCTGGGATATTCTTAAAATTTTGGTAAACTGGTAACTTGTTGAGTATACTTTCTATGTTATGCTGCAAAATAGCTTCTATGTCCGGGCGTACTTTGGGTAATACTTTATAAACGACTATTTGGGTAATAATATTACTAATTGCTTCTACTTCATTGACGTTGTTGAGATCGATATAGGTGCGCTTTTCAGGCTGAGTCAGCCAGCGCGTCACTTCACCACGCTGGATAGAACCTTGAATTTGGTTAATTACTCTAATTACTACGACTTCAGTTATTTCTTCCGCAAAAGTAGCTACAAACCCTTGATTGACTTGCTCTTGAACTCGTTCCAAATCGATTAGTTCAGATTGATTTAACCGAATGACTACTGGAATCACTCTTAACCAACGCCAAAAAGGTAACACCAGAAAAATATCATACCAACGCCATAGCATGGCATCTATCCAACTAACCCCTACATGACGGCGGCTGATATAAAAAGTACGACTTAAAAATTCAACGGCAAATATAATGACAAATGGTAAATCGATCAGCCAAAACAAGTCGATAAATTCGCCATTTTCTCCGATAGGACGGTAATAATTAGTTTCAATCAAAGGTCGAACTTGTCGGTTGAAAAACAGCATTTCTTTTTGCCAACCGTTCCGAGACAAATATTCTTGACTCCAGAAAGTTTGAAAAGATTGACGAGCGGAATCTAAGCCAATATGTTCCCTCATTCTATTTTTAATCTTTTCTAAAGAGCCACTTTTGTTAGCAATTTGAAATGGATTGGTATCGATCATTTCGCTACTTAATCTATCAAGCCTCTCCAATATTTTAATTACTTCTGTGGACTGTAAGCCAGTTTGAGCAACTTGCTCTTCTAAAGCAGTGACAGTATTTAAATATTGTTGTGTTTCTCGATGAGGCTCAATTCCCTTCACCGGATCGTACACCTTAGTAATGGGAGGTAGAGGAACTTGTACGATAAAATTAAAAAATTGAATATTTCCTTGTAACCAAAAGTTACGCCAAGGTACATAACTCAAATCAAAGAAAACCAAGCCTAAGTTAAACGATGCAATTACTGCCATTAATCTTTCAAACCAAAGGTTTCGACGTGCTGAAGGGTTTCTTTTAGTTAAATCTTGAAATGATGACATTGTTTGCTCCTTAATTTAGTTCAAATGATATTTGATAATTTAATATTTATTAGCTGATAGTCAAAACTATATTGATTGCTACTTCATTTAAGTGGTGTCGAATTTACTCTTTTAGCGAATAATAGGAAAAAAATTACTAACAGTGCTAAAGCGGATTGACAAATAACAAAAGCCATTATTTTCGATCTCACTATGAGAAAAATCAATGATATGTTTGCTATTTTCACTAAAACAAGCGCAACCTATAGGATACCTCAATCGGCATTGAATGTTTGAGAAATTAACCCGTATTTAATTCAAATGGGGTAAGATAGTGGATAGAAACCCGGTTTTTTTCCAAAAACCGGGTTTCTAAATTTTTGCAAAGCGCTATAACGATCTTCTAATATTCATTAACTACGAGTATTTTCCGGTAAGGGTCTTCCTTTTGGTTCGGGTAAAGCTGGGCGGGGTTGATATGGTACGGGAATATACTGTACGGAAGGACGACCGCCTTGAGGTTGTGGGTATAACTCCATTAAGTTGTAAATGATAGTTGGTAAACCTACGGTGACTGGTAAACCGAGTTAGGTTGCTTCTTCTACTGCGATCGGATAATCGTGGGTGACTTGTCCTGTAGTTAAGACGTCTACGATTTTGTCGATGTTTTCTGGAGCGATTTTCTGTTGAGGGATATTGTCTTTGAGAAGAGTTCTGACGAATCTTTGTACTTGATTGATGGCTTTTTTGGATAAATCGGCCATAATCAATGTTTCGTCGTCAATTTCGCTAATCGGTTTATCTTGGACGACTTTCAGGGTACTGGCAGCAGGGAAGTTGCCTAATTGGGGATCGACTGGCCCTAAAACGGCTTTGGCATCTATGACAATTTCATCTGATGCTAAAGCTAACATGGTGCCACGGCTCATGGCGTAGTGAGGGACGAATACGGTTACTTTAGCTGGGTGACGGATGAGGGTTCTGGCAATTTGTTCGGTTGCCAATACTAAACCGCCTGGGGTATGCAAAATCAGGTCGATTGGCGTTTTGAGAAAAGAGAAAGGGGAAAAAAGTTAGCGAATTATCAATAATATATTTTCGCTTGCTCTATGTCCCCTGCCTCTTTTCTCGTCTAACTACGGGCGATCCCTTCTTGACGGGCTGCTTGTTGAACGGCAGCGGCAACGGCAATGGAAACTCGCTTATCAAAAACAGAAGGAATGATAAAGTCCTTGTTTAAGTCGGAAGGGTTAATTAGATTGGCAATGGCGTAAGCAGCTTCCAGGTACATAGTGGTGGTGATGGTGGAGGCGCGACAGTCTAAAGCGCCGCGAAATACGCCTGGGAAGGCTAAAACGTTGTTGATTTGATTGGGATAGTCGCTGCGTCCGGTGGCCATTACCGCGACATCTGAGCCGACTAATTCTGGTTGAATTTCGGGGATGGGATTTGCCATTGCGAAGACGATCGGATCTTTGGCCATCGATCGCACCATTTCCACTGTCAACACTCCCGGTACGCTCAGACCGATAAATACGTCAGCACCTTGTAGTGCGCCTGCCAGGGAACCTTGTGCTTTGACGGCAAATTCTCGCTTTTGCTCGGTCAAGTCAGTCCGAGAAAGGGAAATAATTCCTTTGGTGTCGCAGATCCAAATGGTTTCTGCACCGGCTTTTCGCAGTAGACGAGCCACTGCTACCCCTGCCGCACCCGCACCATTGATGACGATGCGGACTTCCGAGATAGATTTTTTAACTAATTTGAGGGCGTTGAGTAGGGCGGCTAAGGTAACGATCGCGGTGCCGTGTTGGTCGTCGTGAAATACGGGAATATCTAGTTCTTCTCTAAGCCGTTGTTCGATTTCAAAACAACGGGGTGCGGCGATGTCTTCTAAATTGATGCCGCCGAAGACGGGGGCGATGTTTTTGACGGTGCGAACGATTTCGTCGGTGTCTTGAGTTGCCAGACAAATGGGAAAGGCGTCAATTCCAGCAAATTCTTTAAAGAGCATGGCTTTGCCTTCCATGACTGGCAATCCTCCGTAGGGGCCAAGGTTACCTAATCCCAATACGGCGCTGCCATCGGTGACGATGGCGACGGTGTTTTGTTTGATGGTGAGGGTGTGTACTTGGCCTGGGTCTTGGGCGATCGCAGTACAAATGCGACCTACTCCGGGAGTGTAAGCCATTGCTAAATCGGCTTGACTTTTGAGGGGAATTTTGCTGTTGACGGTGATTTTTCCGCCTCGGTGCAGGTTAAAGGTGCGATCGTAAATCTCGATGATTTTGATTTCCGGGACGGCTTTGACTGCTTGGACTATTTGCTCGGCGTGGTCGCTGCTCGCCGCATCAATACTAATTTCTCGAATCGAGATCTGGCGCGTTTGTTCGATTAAATTAATCTGACCGAGGTTGCCGCCAACCGATGCGATCGCTTGGGTTACATTGGCTAACATCCCGGCGCGGTTGGGTAATTCCAATCGAATAGTGACGCTAAAAGATGAATTGGGCGTTAAGGTTGCCATGCTGCTGTTGTTTTGATTTGTTTAATGTTTGCGAAGCGCGGATCGTTACCTAGAGAATTAATATTTTCCATTACGATCGATCTATTTAGCGTAGATTAACAACAGCTATTTGATTGTGCTGAGTCACACTAATTACAAAGATTAAAAATGAGGGTAGGGTAGAATATTTATTACCCTATCCTCATTTCTGGTTTAAAATCCCCAAAAATTAAGTAGATGGGGCTTTTTTCAATAAAATTTAGTGAATGGTGTAGGCAGAATGGAAACCCCACCAAAGGAGAACGGCTATACCACCGAGTACTAGTAAAGAGGAAATAAGAATAGCTTTTGGGCTATCGGCTCCCTCAAATTTCATGATGCCACGGTTTAAGTCGGTCATAGCGCTCTATCATTCCCTCCATACTTAGCGCTGCATTGACATTCACCGCACTTTAAGACGGTGATTCTTGGGCTGAATTTTGCCTCTATCGGCAATGCCGATGCGAGGTCTTACATTTTCATGTCTAGTCCGACTACACCTTTTACAGCAAGCACTCTGATGGACTACTCCCCAAGCGTAAATTTCTGTGTGTCCCACAGTATATAAATCAGAAAGTAAAGGTTTCTAAGTCTAGGTTAGCGATCTTTTGCGACCGTCGTCCACGATCTTAAGGGGTGAAATCGCTTCTTGTTGGTTACATTTCATTACGACAATTTTCATATTCTTGATGTTCTCTTTAGGGAAACTCACTGAGATATGCAATTTTTCGGTGAGTTAAAGCGGCTGCCTAGAAGGAGAAGCTATAAAAATGAAAGCCAGTCTAGATCGGGAGATCGTTAGTGAAAGTAAGTTTGATTGTCTTGGCAGTTGCGATCGGTTTATTGCTGTTATTAGAACTTGGATTGCGTTTTTTAGTAGGTTTCGGCAATCCTTTAATTTATATTGCTGACGAGCAGATCGGTTATTTGCTTGCTCCCAATCAGCGTACTCGTCGATTTGGCAATTTCATCGAAATCAATCAGTACTCGATGCGGGGAAAAACGATCGCGCCGGAGCGTTCTCCCTCTACTCTAAGGGTTTTATTATTGGGTGACTCGATTGCCAATGGGGGTTGGTGGACCGATCAATCCGAGATTATTTCACAAAAGATCGCCGCTTGGCTCAAATCGACTTTTGTTGGCAAGAAGTTCCAGCAAATCGAAGTTCTCAATGCTTCGGCTAATTCTTGGGGCCCGCGTAATGAATTAGCTTATTTACAGAAGTTTGGTACTTTCCAGGCGCAGGTGGTGATACTGCTGATCAATACAGATGATTTGTTTGCTGCTGCACCAACTTCTATGCCAGTGGGACGCGATCGCAATTATCCCGATCGCAAACCTCCCTTGGGAATAGCCGAATTTTTTAGCCGTTATTTATCTAAAAACCAGACAACAGAAAATCTAACGGGGAATCAGACCGAAACGGATCTTGTCAGTCGCAACTTAGCAGCTATCGAACAAATACGAGATCTAGTTCGGCAAACCAATAGTAATTTTTTGCTGGCGATGACTCCCTTAAAACGGGAAATAGGCAATCCCGGTCCTCGCGACTACGAAATCAAAGAACGTCAGCGACTAAGGGAGTTTACCGAAAGCCAGCAAATAGCGTATGTGGATTTTTTGGGGCTGTTTAACTCAGTTCAGCAGCCGGAAACATTATACAGAGACCATATTCACCTCAGCCCCCAAGGGAATCAGCTAGTCAGTGAAATTATCACTCAGAGGATTTTAGATTTCAAATTTTAGATAGGTAGTCGGATGATTTTTTCCTGCTGAAAGCTGAAATTTGTCGATCGGAATTTGTATTAAACCTGGAGAATCGAATGATTTACGTACTCCAAGTCTCGCTGGTTCCAAACCTGACCATCAAGGGCAATCTGTTCGATTAAACTGGCTAACCGGAGAGCCTTGAGAGCTTGTTCTCCACCAACAGAAGGTTGATTTCCACCCCGCACGCAATTGACAAAATGTTCCAATTCGGCGTGGAGGGGTTCGATATTGCTGGTGTAGACCTTTTCAATCAAGCCATCTTGCCGATAAAGTACTTGACCGTAATCGGTCATGTAATTGGCCGTCGTTTGCCGATGAATGAGAATTTCATTGTTTAGAAAATCTGCTTCTGTCAGAGAATTCTTACAATGAGCGGCAATTCGGCGGATTTTACGGTGAGTAACTTTGCTGGCAGTCAGAGTAGCGACTATGCCGTTGGCAAAGCCTAGAGTAGCCGTTACGTAGTCTAAATAACCTGAGTCAGAGGCACGAGAGCCACTGGCGGTTAATTTAACTACTGGGGCGGCTGCCAATTCCAGCAGCAGGTCTATGTCGTGGATCATTAAATCCAAGACCACGGAAACATCGTTAGCCCGATGAGAATAAGGACTCATCCGATGGGCTTCTAATGCCAGCAATTCTTCGGTTTTCAGCACTTTGCTGAGTTCCTGAAAGGCTGGGTTGAAGCGTTCGATGTGGCCCACTTGTAAAATACAGCCTGACTCTGCTGCTGCATTTACTAGAGATTCCGCTTCGGTAATGCTGGCAGCGATCGGTTTTTCAATCAGAACGTGAACTCCTGATTGCAAACAGGTCATGCCAACTGAATGATGCAGGCGGGTCGGTACTGCAACGCAGACCGCCTCCACATGGGGGAGCAGGTCGCGATAATCTTCAAAAAAGCGAACTCGATATTTACTGGCAGTATCCAGACCGCGCTCGACGTTAATATCGGCGACTCCTACGAGTTCGACATCCTTGAGTAAACTGAGAACGCGGGTATGGTGTTGTCCCATGTTACCCACGCCGATGACCCCAATCCGCAACGGTTCTGGTTGATTACGTTGCAGGTAAGCGTTCGCAAATCGGACTGAGATGCTATCTTGCACTCTGTTATGCTCCTCCACCACACTGGGTTTTCTCTGTACGGGCAAAGCAATAACAGCTATAATTGTCAGCTTTGACCGTAAATATTCTTCACGGTTGCTTTGTCCTGAACAGCAGTCAAAACCATCCAGATGGTAGCATAGTGTCTTGATTGATTAAGAATTTATAAGTAGAGTTTAAGTTCCTACACACAATTAGTTGATGAAAAGGGCTTTTTGTAGTAAAGGTAACTCAGCATTAGCGTTTACGGTGTCTGTTTTCGGTAAAGCAATACGGGGAGAAGGTGGTGAAAGCGGTAGTTTTACTTTCTGGGGGATTGGACTCGTCAACGGTTCTTTATCAAGCTAAAGCTAGCAATTGCGAGTGTTACGCGCTTTCGTTTGATTACCAGCAACGTCATCGTCGTGAATTGGCAGCAGCAAAAGCGATCGCTCAGCGTGCTGGTGTCATCGAACACCAAATAGTTAAGTTTGACTTAACTATTTGGGGCGGATCTGCGTTGACGGATACCAAAATTAATTTGCCAAGCGATCGCTCTGTGGCTCAGATGAGCGAAAATATACCGATTACTTATGTCCCCGCTAGAAATACGATTTTTTTGAGTTTTGCACTGGCTTATGCCGAAGCGATCGCTGCCGAGCGAGTTTATATTGGGGTCAATGCTTTGGATTATTCTGGTTATCCCGATTGCCGTCCTGATTATATCCAAGCGATGCAGCAAGTTTTTCGGCTGGGAACTAAGCAGGGGCGAGAAGGGAACGCGATCGAGATTATCTCGCCTTTGATTAATTTGAGAAAAACGGACATCATTCAACTAGGAAATAGCTTGGGCGTACCTTGGGAAGAAACTTGGTCTTGTTATGCAGGTGAAGAATTAGCTTGTGGTGTTTGCGATTCTTGTAAGTTGCGGTTGGCAGCTTTTGAAGAGTTAGGATTAAAAGATCCGTTGATTTATCGCAATTTGCATTCTAATGCTTAATGCCCATCTTTTTTATTTTCTATCAATTTATTTTTACGTTTTTGCTAATCTTTGTAATTTCAAAATAGTAAATCTAACAATGCTTGAGTGAACCAATATATAAATGTTACAAACTCATTGTTAATTTGTTATATTTTCAGCCCAAAATTGCGTAACGTCGTTGATTTATCTATCGGAATCTAAGTTAGATTTGAATAAATAATTTTCCGCCTTATAAGCATTGCCGATGCCATTTGTTTGGTTTTCTAAAGTTTCCAAACTATTTGATTTTTGAAGATTATCTGAATTGGGATCTAAGCGGCGAATTTGAATTTGGTGCAAGCGAGGCCCTTCAATAGAAATAACGGTTAGTTCTAAATTTTGGTATTTCAAAGCTTCCCCGGCAGCAGGGATTTTTTGAAGTTCGTAAAGAATAAAACCGCCCAGAGTTTGATATTCGTTGGTAAGTGGTAAATTAAAATCCAAAATTTCGTTGAGTTCTTCTACGTTGATTTGAGCTTGCACTAAAAATGTTTGATCGTCCAAACTTTGAACGATTAGTTCTTCCGTGTTGTCTGGTTCGCCGGTGTCACCGATGATTTCAGCGATCAAATCGTTAAGGGTAACCAATCCTGCCGTACCGCCGAACTCATCTACTACCATGACAATGGCTAATTGCGATCGCTGCATCACTGGCAAAAGTTCGCTCAAGGGAGTATATTCCGGTACGAACCTCACCGGACGAATCCAAGGTTGGATAGGCGTTTCGAGGGAAAGGTTACCTTCAGCTAAAGGCTGGGCTAATTCGATAAAGTTAATAAAACCGCGAATATCATCTAATGATTCTCCGGTTACGGGGTAGCGGGAATGACCGGACGCAGCAACTTCTTCTAGCAGCAATTGAAAGGTAGCGTTGCAGGGAATCGCTATTATGCTGGTGCGCGGTACCATGACTTCTCCAGCCGAAACGTCGCCAAATTCAAAGACGTTTCTGAGTAGTTCTCTTTCTTCTGCTTCTAATCCAGTTGATTCGGTGGAAGTAGTGATGATCCGCTGTAATTCTTCCGGGGTAACTGGTGGTTTCCAGCCTTGTCCGCTGTAGCGAATGCCGACTAAGCGCAATAGCAAACGGGTGGATTGATTTAAAATCCAAATGAAAGGGTTGAAAAAACGCGCGATCGCTAAACTCGGTGGGCCTAAAAATCGGGCTATTTGTTCTGAATAAAGAATGGCAACGGTTTTCGGGCAAAGTTCGCCTAAAATAATCTGCAAATAGGCAACTAATAGAAAAGCTACTGGTATTGCTAACGTATGGGCAATTAGCTGGTTCGTACTTGCAGGAAGCGGCAGATGTGCCATCCAGTTAGCTACCAAAACAGCCATCGTACTTTCACCAATCCAGCCTAATGCCAAACTAGAGAGGGTAATACCTAGCTGAGTGGTAGACAAAAGACGATCGATACTTTCTTGCAGTTTTTGGACTGTTTTGGCTGGAGCATCTCCAGAGTCTACCAAATGATTGATTCGCGATCGCCTAACTGAAACGATGGAAAATTCAGCAGTCACGAAAAAGGCATTGATCGCAATTAAAAGCAAAACCGACAACAAGCGTAGCACCATGTCTGGCCAAGTTACGTTTGGTGGAATTTGAGAAATTAAACCCTGATTATTGGCCAAAACAACCACAATGGTGGCAATCATGATCGAAGGGTAAATACGATCGAAATGGGAAATGGAAGAGTACAACTAATTATAATTTCCTCGCTTCCATTGCCCGATACTTTAATTTTTTATTGATTATTTTTAACTTATCTTACTGGAATACCAGCAGTTTGCAGTTTGAGTTGCTGATCTGGATAATCGGTTAAGGTAAGAGAAACTTTATCAGTCCCATCTAGGACAGTAGCAGGAATACTGACCGTACCGGAAAATGTTTGTCCGTTAGGTGGCAATTCTCCTGGTAAGCCTTCCGCACTAGCGCTTAAAGGGCGTCCTTGGTTATCGGTAACATCTAAAAAACTATAAAGAAATTTTATGGTTTGAGAACCTTCGTTTTTTAAACTGACATCCAGTAGTAAAGAACCTGGTTGTTGACGAACTGATCGAATTGCTAAGGTGACGGCCCGATCTTGACTGATAATCGGAAACGCAGCATTAACAACGCTAGATGGAGAATTTTGTGTTTCTGCAACTGATTTAGCGCTGTTGTTGCTATCTTCGTCAGTATTTTGCGCTTTAGTTTGCTTCTGTTGATTGGCTTGTTGTATCCTAACTCTGACACTCTTGAGAATGTCTGCCTCTTTTAAAAAAACTAATTTTTGGGTTCCGGGTGCTGTATCTTGATTATTCTTACCTCTGGCGGTGGGGCGAGTATCGGGTTGATTGACACCCTTGAGGGCTTCGTAACCTAAAGCAAATCCCCACATTCCACTGACAAAGCCAGCCCCAAGCATGAGGACTAGCAAAATTAAAGTTAAGGCTACAGTTGAGTTTAATTTCATGATCGCTACAGTTCTAGGCTAATTTCTCTGGTGTGAACTAGGCAAAGATTATTATCTTAAGTTAAGATAAAGGGCTGTCGAATTGGACTTAGAGATCGTACAATCAAAGTGCAGCTTGTTCAGGACTGACCCCAAGGAATTAAAAGCTAGATTGCTTCTCGATCGAGATTGCAACCTAATTTTGTGAACTGGCTGCTAATTTTAACAGAAATATCTTATACTAGTAGAGGAATTCACGGCAGTTGGCCGAGCGGTTGAGGCAGCGAACTCATAATTCGCCTTAGGCAGGTTCAACTCCTGCACTGCCGATTTAACAAAGCAACTTCTAGCGATCGCTTAAATTCGGTGATCGATCGCAAATTAATTCAAAAAGGGGCATTTAAGTCTCCTTCTCTCACAATTTATTAATCGAAGCTACATCACTAAGCGGACAATAGAGCAGATAGTTAGCTAAACATAAGCTTGCATCGCATCTAATTTGTATATTTCCGAGTGTCGAGGA
>DATNQN010000095.1 GCA_036703985.1 Leptolyngbyaceae cyanobacterium | reverse complement strand
GTGGGGGGATGGGGAGGTGGGGAGAATTATTAATTTTTATCCTTCATCCTTCATCCTTTACACTTCATCCTTCATCCTTTATAGTGGCAAAGAATAGCCCATTGCGGTTTTTACTTGATTGAGGGTATCGTTTGCGATCGCATTTGCCTTTTGCTTACCTTCCCGCAATACCGATTCCAAATAACCTTTATCATTCATGATGGTATGATATTTTTCCTGAATCGGTTTGAGGGCGTTAATCATCGTTTCCGTTAATAAAGGTTTGAATTGTCCCCAACCCATATCCGCACACTCTGCTGTTGCTTCTTCCTTCGTTTTATTAGCAAGAATCATGTACAGAGAAAGCAAATTACGAGCTTCCGGTCGTTCCGGATTATCGAAACTCAAACCGCGCACGGAATCGGTTTTGCAACGTTTAATTTTGTATTGAATTTGGTCAGGCGTATCCAACAAATTAATCCGACTTTGATCGGAAGGATCGGACTTAGACATTTTGCGACTGCCATCCGTCAAACTCATTACTCGCGCACCTTCTGCTCGAATTAAGGGATCTGGCAATTTCAATACTTTTTTGCCATTTCCAAATAAGTGATTGAATCGATTAGCAATGTCGCGAGTAAGTTCCAAATGTTGTTTTTGATCTTCACCAACAGGCACTTTATCAGCTTGGTAAAGCAAAATATCGGCTGCCATCAACACGGGATAATCTAACAATCCAGTATTGACATTTTCTCCTTGCTTAAGTGCTTTTTCTTTAAACTGGATCATATCTTCCAGCCAGTTAATCGGCGTAATGCAATTGAACAGCCAAGTTAATTCGCAGTGTGCGGGGACGTGGGATTGCACGAAAATGGTGGCATATTGCAAATCGATGCCACAAGCTAGGTACAGTGCAGCAATTTTATACGTATTTTCCGCTAGTGTGGTCGGGTCGTGTGGGACTGTAATCGCGTGCAAATCGACCACGCAGAAGTAATTTTCGTATTGGCTTTGTCCTTCTACCCAATTACGAATTGCTCCTAAGTAATTACCCAGGTGAAGATTACCAGTTGGTTGGACGCCAGAAAGAACGCGGGGACTCGCCATAAATTTCAAGTTAACTGTCTGGAAGAAAGCTTAGTGGCTTTGGATATAGGTAAGGAGTGGATTGGGAATCAAGGTAGATATTCCATAATTCCCACTACTCAGTTTCTTTATTTAGTGTGGCATTTTCCTGCCGACAAGCGGCATCATTTTAAGCCAAGCTACAATGCTAAACCACAAGTGGATTATATTTACAAAAATTTACCAAATTTTATGGCCACTTTACACAAAGGGGTATAACTTGGTTTTAAGTAATTTCTCTGTCAGTAAATTCTCGCATTCGATCGGGATTTAAGGATGAAGGCTGAAGTGTGAAGGATGAAGTCAGAATTCAGAATTCAGAATTCAGGAGTCAGAATTTAGGAGTCACAAAGCGCACTTTCCGTCATTTTACGATGATGAATGGTTGGCGTGGCAGGCTGATGCCGAAGATTACTTGGCGGGAGTTGCGGCTGTTTTCGGCGGTGTGTTGGCGTCAGGGCGTGGTGCGTTCTACTCGGTGGCGTTTTTGGTGGCAGTTTTTTGCGATCGCATTTCGCAAACCCCGCTTATTCTACGATTATATGACTGCTTTGGGTGTGGGGGAACACTTCTTTCAGTACCGTCATGAAGTGAAAGCGCAATTACTGCAACAATTGGCAACTATGCAGCAAGCAAAAGCACGGCATCATGAGGAATCAATTTATCAGTTGGCAGCCGTTCAATAAGCAACATAAATTTGGCGATTGACACGGGTTTTGCCAAGCTGGGTTTTTATTTTCTATAGACTTTTTCCAAAATTAAATATTGCGTTCTATAAAACATTTGTAGTAGAGACGTTTCATGAAACGTCTCTACATTATTTTGGCTAATTTTACTATAGTAATCTTACTAAAAAAATGACTACATAAGGATAATTTATTATATTACGCTCCAAATTAACATAAATTAGATGACTGGAAAATTATCAAAAAGTTTCCGATCGCGATCGGTTTTCCAAACAAAAAAAATTTTCGGTCTATCCGGTTTTTCATTATACATGGATGAAAGAGAAAAATAAGCAGATTTGTTAACAAATTAAAGCTCTTATTTTCAACCGGAGTGTATCCCAATGAAAAAGTTAAACGTTTTGAAAAAATTGGCAGCAGTAGTTACCTTAGTTTCTATTTCCGTATTTGGTTCGATGACTGTTGGTGCTAAATCCAGCATAGCAGCACATCGATATAACGAACCTTGCGAAACAGAACAAACATCATACGATTACTATGGTGACTATTCGGAAGTAGCTACTCTCCCATCAGTATGTCGCCGAGTGGTTACTAATGGCGGTAGGCTTCATATCCGCCAGCGTCCAAATGGTCGGGTCGTTGGTTATTTGTATAATGGCGATCGAGTGAGAGTAGTTGGGCGTACTCAAAGAAATGGTTGGGTAAGGCTTTCTAATGGAGGCTACATATATGCAAGTTACCTCAGACCTTGCCCAAGATACGCTTACTATCGAGGTTAAACCTTTGACTTCAATTAAGCAATTTTGTTCCCGCTAGTCGGGTAAATTTCCGATGGCTATTCTTCCCTTTTAGTAATACAAACAGGCTCTATAAATTGAGTCTGTTTTTTTTGTCAATTTAAATGGATCGCAGTATTTACCGAGCGGATTTTGAAAATATTAGGATGATTTCTTGCAGTAGCGAAACCCAACATACTAATATGCAAATTACCCTCAAGGGTACTGCCAAAACCTAGTTAGTTTTCTTATCTTCAAAATAGATTGTCCCTAGCTCGAACAAAATGAATGCTCAAAAAATCGGCAACCTTAAAGATTTATAAAAACATCCGGTTAAGCAAGCATTAGTTCTGAATACAGTGAGCAGTCAACATTTTTCATCTATTAGAGTTATTTGATTCTCAAAGGAATTGCCAAATGAACGCTATCAAATCATTAAAATCACTAGCTATTGCTACAATTTTTTCCATCGCTATACCCGGTTTAAGCATTTTTTCCGCTGCCAATGCTAGCACGGGAATATCTCAAAATATGCAACGTTCTGAAGGAGAATATACATCATTAATTAATAGTGGCGAATATCAAGTTGCTAGTGCTTTAGTTAACTGTCGTCGAGTTAATACAAAAGGTGGCAGGCTTTACGTTCGCTCATCTCCAGGCGGACGCATTGTGGGCGCTTTACGCGACGGTACTTATGTCAGAATTATCAATCGCGGCTCAAATGGTTGGGTACCAGTAGCGGCTCCCGTTCGCGGTTATGTTTCTGGTAGATATCTGACATATTGTGGTTAATTGAAATATTTGTTGTAACTCAGAAACCCGGTTTCTTGAAGAAACCGGGTTTCTTTTCGTACCTGAAAATAAATAGCTATTTGACAGCGTATTGGTGAGGGGCAGGCAGCATTGATGGATCGATTTGAATACCTAATTTTTCAGCAATGCGACGACCGTAGTCAACATCTGCACGGAAGAAATGGCACAATTGACGCATTTGAATATCTCGATTGGCTTGGCTGAGACTACCTACAATGCTGTCAACTAGTTGCTGTTTTCGATCGGAATTCATCAATCGATATAATTCACCAGCTTGAGTATAATCGTCATTACCTTCGCGGCGATCGTAGCGATCGCTATTTACATTACCTAAAGGCATTGGCGGTTCTGCATAGCTGGGATTTTGCTTGGGCGCGTTATCGTAACTATTCGGCTCGTAGTTGGGACAACTGCCGCCGTTATTACCCAAAGCCATTGCACCATCCCGTTGGTAGTGCATCACCGGACATTGGGGTTTATTAACTGGTAGTTGTTGATAGTTAGCACCGAGGCGGTAACGGTGAGCATCTGGGTAAGAAAAGAGCCGTGCTTGCAGCATTTTATCTGGAGAAAAACTAATTCCCGGCACTACATTACTGGGACTGAAAGCGGCTTGCTCAACTTGAGCAAAATAGTTTTCGGGATTGCGATTTAGTTCGAGAATACCGATTTCAATTAAAGGATATTCCGAATGTTTCCAGACTTTCGTTAAGTCGAAAGGATTATCTCTATGGTGTAATGCTTGTTCTTCCGTCATCACTTGAACGCACACCCGCCATTTTGGATATTCTCCTCGTTGAATTGATTCAAATAAATCCCGCGTGGCGTGGTCGGGGTCTTCTCCTTTGATCTTCGCAGCTTCTTCTGGTGTTAAGTTTTGGATGCCTTGGAGTGTTTTGAAGTGGAATTTGCACCAAACGCGATCGCCTTGAGCGTTAATTAAGCTGAAAGTATGGCTGCCATAACCGTTCATGTGGCGGTAAGTTTTGGGAATTCCGCGATCGGAAAATAAGATCGCGATCTGATGCAAAGCTTCCGGACTGTGCGACCAGAAATCCCACATCGCATTGTGGTCTTTGTAATTAGTTTGCGGATGGCGCTTCTGCGTATGAATGAAATCGGGGAACTTGAGGGGATCGCGGATAAAGAACACCGGAGTATTGTTACCCGTCAGATCCCAGTTGCCTTCCTCAGTATAAAACTTGACTGCAAAACCTCTGGGGTCGCGTTCCGCATCTGCTGAACCTTTTTCGCCACCTACGGTAGAAAAACGGAGCAGAACATCTGTTTTTTTACCTATTTCCGAGAATAACTTGGCTTTACTATATTGGGTGATGTCTTGAGTAACTGTAAAAGTTCCGAAAGCCGCCGCACCTTTAGCGTGAACCACTCGTTCTGGGATACGTTCTCGATTAAAGTGAGCCAGTTTTTCCATCAAATGAAAATCTTGCATCAATACCGGGCCTCGTGGCCCAGCAGTGAGGGAATTTTGATTATCTGCAACTGGAATCCCTTCTGCGGTCGTTAAATTGAAGTGTTCGGTCATAAGTATACGCTTTTACTTGGTTAAGCAGATTGAGTAGAAACTCATCCGAACTTAAGCAAAGTCGGTATGAGTTCAATTTACTAAAGCATAGTCGTATCGACTTTGTTTTACTAGCAACTGAGATAAAATATAATATTTCTTTACATTAAGACTGGAGAAAGCCGTGTGGCGGCAATCATTAAAAGTAGGGTGAGTTAGGCACGCGCCATTAATGAGCTTGCTTTCAACCAACGATCGATCGTGCCGTAAATCACCATCACCCTCATTACCCATCTCCAACATAGAATGTAGAAACATTATTGTCTAAAGAAGAAACTATTTCTGTGTTCAAACATGGACAAACTTATGAAGTTTGGTCGCCTTATGATGCTTTTGAAGCTGAGAATATCCTGGGAAAAATGTTAGAGTAAGATTGAGAAAATCAAGATGTTTAATGCAGATCGTTGCGAGTAGCGCTAGGGAAAGTATCGATAGATTTCTTTTCGATTCAATACCCTCACAAAGATGACTGTATTTTCATTTACTGCCATCCCAATTCTATATTCTCCAACCCGAATACGGTAATAGTTACCCTCTGCTTTCATTTTCTTTACATTCCTCACCTCACTTAAACTATCAACCGTTTCAACTTCTTATATTACCGCCTTTATTCTTTGCAACAATGCTTCATCGCGAAGATTAGTTAAATCTTTCTCAAAGCTTTTTCTGAATTCTACATTCATCCTTTACCTTCCAGAATTTGGAAAATGGCTTCTCTACTAACTGGTTCGGTATTTTCACCTTCTTTAATAGCCTTTTCTAAGGCTATGTCTTCTATCACTTCTGCTAATAAATCAGAAAATACTTCTTTCTGTTCTTGAATTAGCTCAATAATTGCAGATTTAAGTATTTCCTTGAGTTTACTTTCGTCTAATGTAATCTCGGTCATATATCCTGCGCCTAAAGAGGATGGCTTGATGGTAACACAGGATTTTCCTATTCTTCTATCATGGCTAGAAACCGGGTTTCTCGCAATTATCTTTAGCTAAAAGCCTAGAGTTTAATGAGAAACCCGGTTTCTTAAATCTTTATTGTTCCATCATTTTCTTTCTCATCCAACCGACAATATCTGCGATTAAATTTGGTTGACTCGGTGAAAATGTTTGCAACCCAATTTCCCCGGTTTCCCACACAACACAAATCGCGCCATCAAATTTGCTCAATGCTTTCAGAAATGTATCGCTAAATCCTGTGGGTGTGGCTGTGAGTGCTGTGGAATCGTAGCAGATGAAAAACAGGGGATTTTCGCTATTGCGGCGCAGGTAATTCCAATAAAGTTTGAGTTTTTGCATTGTTTCTGGATACCCATTCTGCCACTCTGGACAATTTTGATTTAGCA
>DATNQN010000094.1 GCA_036703985.1 Leptolyngbyaceae cyanobacterium | reverse complement strand
ACGTATATAGCGATCCTAAATGAATTGCGAACAACTAAACCCCTCCCAACCCTCCCCTTACCAAGGGGAGGGCTAGGGTGGGGTTGATTACTTAAATAGGATCGCGATAATCCGCCATCAGATGCAAATTTTCACTTTCATGTTGACAATCTCTGGAGAGGGAGTGCAAAAGAGGCAGGTGCGTCAGAGCTAACGATCTATCGATAAAATAAGGGTTTAGTCTTCTAAAGCACCCCACTAATCGTGCCAAGTGCCATTCATCCTAATTATCTTTGGAGGTTAACTCATGGGAATTGAGCGAAAAATGTTCAGGGGAATGTTTGCCCCCAGCGAAGTAGTGCAGCTAAAAGAGTACTGTTTTACTGCCGTGCGGGTGTTTCAACCGGGGAACTATCCAGCTAATGAGTTACCAGATATAGCCTTTGAGATGGGTTTGGTGGAAAAACTGCCCCCAGATAAAGGCAAAAATACATACATCAACAATAATCAACATCCTCCTACAAATTAGTAATAGTAAAATCAATTCAAAATTCTTGCATTATTAATTCAAAATTACAATCAGTGGGAGCTTGTACTCACCACTGATTGAAAACCGCCAAATTTTTAATTTTGGCGGGAGCCTGTACTCCGAATTATTTAATTCAAAATTAATCTTCTTCTTAATGCAAGAATTTTGAATTTTGAATTCAAAAATGGTCATAGGTTACCCATTTTGGCGAAAAAACAACCGTCCCCAGCTAGTGCATCTAGATAACCAGAAGGGATAGGGGATGTGGGAGAATAATTTGTATTTACTTGATCTTTTACCGATCTAAAATCTAAAACATCAAATCGGTTGAGGTTTTTAGTTAATACTAAAAATCGGCAAATTAGGTCTGCTACGGTTTGTCAAATCGCACTATCAAAATGCCAAATTACCATCATAAAGAAAGGTGTTGATGAGCGAGAATCCTTACGATTGGCTAGAGGGATCTCTGGCTAGCATTCGTCGTGCAGACTGGTATCGTTCGGTGCAAGCGATCGAAAGTATGCCGGGAGCAGTGGTACAACTAAAAGGAAAACCTGTCATCAATTTTGCCAGTAACGATTACTTGGGATTGGCGGGAGATGAACGGCTGATTCAAGCTGCCATTGATGCTACCAAAAAATTTGGTACAGGTAGCACTGGCTCTCGATTATTGAGCGGACATCGGGAGCTGCATCGAGAATTGGAATTTGCGATCGCATCTCTCAAACAAACCGAAGATGCCCTAGTTTTTAGTTCTGGATATCTAGCTAACTTGGGCGCGATCGCATCTTTAGTAGGAAAAAGAGATTTAATTTTATCCGATCGATACAATCATTCCAGCCTCAAAAACGGTGCTATTCTTAGCGGCGCCACCATCATCGACTACAACCACTGCGACTTGGAGGATTTGCAAAATCAACTCCATCAACATCGATCGAAATACCGCCGCTGCTTAATCATCACCGACAGCGTTTTTAGCATGGATGGTGACTTGTGCCCCTTACCAAACTTATTAGATTTAGCTGAAAAATACAGTTGCATGGTGTTAGTTGATGAAGCGCACGGCACGGGGGTTTTAGGTGAAACTGGTGCTGGTTGCGTCGAACATTTCCACTGTACGGGACGCCCGTTAATTCAAATGGGTACTCTCAGCAAAGCTTTAGGCAGCTTGGGCGGATATGTAGCAGGTTCAGCTAACTTAATTGATTTTTTGCGTAACCGCGCCCCCAGTTGGATTTATACCACTGCTCTTACTCCAAGCGATACAGCCGCCGCCTTAGAAGCAATTAATATAGTGAAACAAGAACCAGAACGGCGGGCAAAATTGTGGCAAAACGTTGATTATTTAAAATTGTCGATCGCACAAAATTTACCCGATCTACAATTACTACCTTCCCAGACTCCAATCCTTTGCTTGCAAATGGAAAATGCCCAAACAGCTATCAAATTTGGGCATCATTTAAAATTATTAGGGATTTTTGCACCCGCTATTCGTCCTCCTACCGTGCCTACCAGTCGTATTCGCATTTCGGTGATGGCAACTCACGAACTAGAGCATATTCAACAATTGATAGAAGCTTTGAAAAATTACTCATCAAACCGAAATAGCTAACCGGACTTACGCATTTTGAATTAATTAATAAGTTGTTCTGCCAATGCCAGCTATCGTAAAAAATACAGTGTTAATTTGTTAAATGTGCAGAAACTTCCAAAACTGATGTTTACTTAAAAATAAATTTACGAGTCAGGATTGAGAATGATTTTTTATTCTCAATTCTGACTCGTAAATTTATCAACTCAACCTTTACCGTTTGTTATTTTCAGCTTCCGGTTTAGCAGGAGCAACTATTGCCTTGACACTTACGCTTTTGACACCTTTAATTTCCTTAGCCAAAGTGTCAATTTTAGCTAAATCCTGCTGAGAAGGAACTGTTCCGGCTACAGTAACCGCGCCATCTTCCGCGTCAACTGTTAGCTGACCTTTTGGGATATTAGCCTCTAATTTACTACGCACTTCACTTGCTAGATCGCCTTCTGCTCTATTAGCATCGCCTCCAGTAATATTGTTGCGTTGTTCCCGCGCCCGAATATCGGAATTTAATTGATCGCGACGCACTTCACCTTTAGCATCTTTTTGGGTTTCTTGCACGGATTCTGCACTGGGAGCCTGGGTAGCTTGGTTATTGCTAACCGGTGCTGCATTTTCCTGTGTACTAACACCATTAGGAGCATCAGTACTAGTTTTAGAGTCTTGACAAGCAGCCGTACCAAAAAGTAGAGCAGCACCGAGTATAAATGTAGTTAGCTTTTTCATGGTTTTTTCCCCTTGACACTTGCTAAAGGTATAAATTTCTATGATGGTTATTTGAGAAGCGAACTCTTCAACAATATTGCGTCATGACTGACAAAGTAACTGGCTACAGAGCAATTTAATATCCAAGGTTAGAAAAGCTCAGTTATGCCCAAATCAAAAACTTTTGTCAGTCAATTAGCACGATATTGTCAGTTATTTGGAGCGAAAAACGAATTCCTAGTAGCTACTAGTTATTTGCCTAAACTTCAGTCCGACGATCAACTACGATCACCTTATCATCCGGATGAGAAACATCTCCTCTCGGTTCAACCACATCACGATCGCGGGTGTAATTAACGCCAGAGGTATCAGCACCAGCATCGTAATCGTAAATACCCCATTCCTGAATGCCACGACTACTCAAAATTGCTTCTGCACGGCGGATATCATTATCGCTGCCATCTACTATTACTAAATGATCGCCGCGAGAAACGCGATCGCTATAAACTCTCGCTCTATCTTCAGGAATTCCCAACCCGATCAATGCACCGATCAAACCACCAGCAGCCGCACCGATCGCAGTACCAGAAAGGGTTGTAGCGATTGCGGTAGCGGTAGCTCCTGCTAACATTACAGGGCCAATACCAGGAATTGCCAGCGCACCCAGACCAACTAGTAAACCAGTAAGACCGCCTAATGTACCACCTGCGATCGCACCCTTTTTAGCACCATCGTCTGCTTTATTATCATCTGCATCTCGTACATCACTACCAGCAATTTCATTGGTACTGGTATCTTTGCTAATTACAGAAACTTTATCCATTGGAAAGCCTGCATCTCTTAATTCATGCAAAGCATTCTCTAAATCTCGACGGTTAGAAAATACACCTACAGCGCGTCTGTTGCGTTCAAAAACCATTGTTCCTCCTTGCACGAGCTTTTAATATTAAGGGACTGCCAGCTAGTGCCGGTATCAAAGCTCACTCGGTTTTGCTTTGTCCCATGTATAATTGTGATATTTTTAATCAAAGCAACCATCAGTCTTTGGATGTAATGCGATCTCTACCAATAGAAATGTATCTGAATTTTATCTGTTTAATTTTTTGATGCTTACTTATAAATAAATCAAATTTTGGTTTTCAATAAAATATTTAATTAATCATGATTAATTAAATTCAGTTAGGAAGGATCTAATGCTGTGATTACTACATCTAGATCCCCCCAACCCCCCTTATTAAGGCAGGGCTAATTCATTGTAAACAGAGAAATTGATTTGCGAAGGAGAGATGATACAAACAAAGGAAAAATTATTGAACTCTCTTTCCCCCCATCCCCCCATCGGGTTAATTTTCTTTGATGACCGTGAATTAGCTCTGCCTTATTAAGGGGGCTAAGAAAGAGCCAGACTTATAACTAGCAAATTGCGTTATGAGCGATCGTTATTTGCATCTACTGGTAATGCAGGCGATACAATTGCTTTCACAACCACATCTTTCACGCCGCGAATTTCGCGTGCCAAAGGTTCAATTTTACTCAAGTGATATTCGTTCTGGACTGCGCCTGCTACGGTGACAACTCCATTTTGCGAGTCAACCGCTAGTTGAGCAGTTTGTAAATTTACTTCCAACTTACTGCGAACTTCGCTTTTAATATTATCATCAGACCTGGCTTGACCATCTCTAAAAAGATTGTAGCGTTGTTCACGAACACGAATATCGGAATTAGCTTGCGCCCTTCTCATGGGATCGGTGGCATCAGTTTCGTTCCTTAAAGCTGCATCAAGGTTCAGCTGTTTGGGCGCTTCTGCCACCGAATCGGGCGCATTCGGACTTGTTTTCGCAACTTCGCTACAACCAGCCGCTCCCATTAAAACAACGCTACTTAGTAAAAACGCCGTTAACTTGTTCATTTTTTACTCCTTAAATTAACCGAATATGGATGATTAAATAATGATTTAATAACAATCTCATCAGCCAATACCCGATGAGATTGTCTGCCAACGCCCATCAAAGCTACTACCGATGAGCAACAACGCGACCATTATTAGTAGCATAAGCAGGTTCATCGGTTGGCGCATCATAAACTCCCCAATCTTCAATTCCCAGAGGCATCAAGATAGATTGAGCGTGACGGATTTCATATTCCGTCCCATCTACAACCATTAAAAATTCACCACGTTTGATTCGCTCTTGATAAACTCTCGCTTTTTCTTCTGGAATTCCTAAACCTATTAATGCCCCTAGTAGAGTACCCGTAGCTAAACCAATTGCGCCACCAGCTAAAGTAGTTGCAAACGCAGTTTCTGCTGCTCCTGCTAACATAATCGGTCCGATGGCGGGAATTGCTAATAAACCAATTCCCACAAATAAACCCGTAAAAAGTCCGATTAAACTACCAGCAATTGCCCCTGTTTTGGCTCCTTTTCCGGCTTGATTGCCAACTTCTTGAGTTCTCACTGCTGGGTCTAATTGACGCAAATATTTTCTTTGTTTACCAATTACAGAAATATGCTCGATCGGAAAGCCACTCTCTTTCAGTTGCTTGAGTGCTTCTGCCATTTGTGCAAATCGGGGAAATATACCGACAGCCCGTTCTCGTTGACCCACAATCATTTTCTTTCTCCTTCTACTAGGCAGCTTTGCTCTTTTGCTTAAAATGCAAAAATAGTTATTTGAAGTGTTCTATTACTATTTCCGCACCGATCTGTAGAGGATTCATCGGTCTGTCGGTGTAAGGTCAACCTCTATCAATAGATAGGGAATACGATCGCATTTTTATGATTTGTTGGGTAGCGAGTAGTGGGATTGTGGTGTTTTCCCTGACTACTGCGCTTTCATTCTATTATTTTTGCAATTCCTCAATTGGCTTGTACTCTCCTTTATATCCGAATCGATCGAGTAAATCCAAAAAGCCATTAATTATTGAAACCTGCCGCAATTGTTCTGGTGCTTTTAAGCCGATGAGAGCTAACTCACTCCCTTTTTTATCTTTTAAGTTATCCGCATTGGTAAGCGGTGTACCATCTGGGGTGAGATAGCAAATCAGATCTGGCCCCATCGCGATCGGTCTGCCACCTTGCCAAGCAATCAAGTTTTCGTTTAAATAATCGACGCGAACTTCTTTATTTTGATTTCTGAGGGTTAAAGTTCCGGATTGAAACCGAGGATCTTCTTCTTCTTTTACTTCCGTTATTTTTCCTTGGAAAAGCAGGAAAGCATTTTTATTATCAGCAGAACAACCATTGTTTAAAAAGTCTATTAATACTGTAATAGGGTTGAGTTGTTTTTGTTTAGCTTCGCGGAGAATCGTTCCTATTTGCAGTGCTTTAGTGATCGTACCTTTAATGACTGGTTTGCGATCGCGTATCGTTTGACCGTTCATCGCATAAGTTGCCATCACACCTTGAGAGCCAAATTCTTGCGTACCTACCAGTTTTTCTGTCAATCGAGCCATCACTGAAGAAGTTTTTGCATAAATCAGCGCTTTAATTTCTTCCTGTTCAGAGCTAATATTGGCAAGAGTAGAAGGATAAATATCAATATCAGACCAGCAGTAAGAACACAGACTTAGTTCTGGTACTGACCTTGCTGCACCATCAGCGTCAATTATTGGGATTTGATAACGATTTGCTGTCAGCATAGCCGCGAGAAGGTTTGCCGTACCTATTTCTACAGTAAGAGTGTAAGAGAAATTCCGATCTAGAATTTTCTTCATTTGCAAGGCTTTCTCTAAATCTGCAAAAGCTGCAAACAAAATTTCAATTGGGTTTTGCTGATTCGTCTTGAGGTTACGAAACATTTCTTTATTCAGCAACACTTTGGGGGAAGCATTTGAAGAACGGGTATTATCTGGTAAAGAGGCATCTGCTGCACTGATGCCTAAGATAACCGCACCCCAATCCTGGACATCCAATTCTTCAATATATTTCAGTTGGATAGGACAAGTAATAAAGCTGGCTAGCTGATTGCCCAGTTCTAGGGAACCGCCGCCGCCGCTTCCCAAAAAAGCGGCTCCATTAACAATATCTTCAAGGTCTTGGTTGTATAGTTCTGTCATCGGATTGCTCTACTTTCTACGCTAGTACGGGTTTACATTCTAGATGTTGCTAAATGTTACAATCACGAATTACGTAATTTAGGCCATATTCAGTGTATACTCAAAACCTGAGCGTTTAAATGCTCTGTAAAATTTTTGTATAAAAATTGACAATTCAGTAGATAGCCAACTCAAGTGACTATCTACTGCTGTTGTTCGATCGCTGTAATGAGGAAATATATGTCTAGAGAGAGCTTAGAACAGTTTAAAGAAGCCGTCCTGAAATACACGACACTGCAAGAGCGGCTGAAAGCAACCGCAAACTTCGAGAGTTTTATCGAGTTGGCGGTAAAAATAGGTCAAGAAAGTGGTTATGATATTAATCATGATGACGTATTGGGAGCGCTCCACGAAGAAAGCGAACGTCAGGCCAAGCCGCCAACAATTGAAGATCTTGTCGCTCGATTTAAACAAGATTCAGGAAAATTAGAAGTGTATTAACTGTATGTATCTAGAGGGCGTTACACAAACCTGGGATCAACGGCTAAATCTCAACTTTACTTAAATCCCGATCCGGATGAAAGCAGGACGGCCACAAATATCAAACGCCATCTACAGCTACTTGTATGTTCCATTTTTTCGCTTTTTAATGCAATTATTTTCCAAGCTCAAGAGACAGATTTGCTCTGGAAAATAATTCAACATATGGGAGAATTTTGATTGCACTTATAATATTGGCAATTCAAAATTCTCCCTATTCTGTATAGTATTGAAGCGTGGGTTAAAATTTCAAAATGCAATGTATCAATACTTCAATGGAAGATTACCTAAGAGTAGTTATTCCCCATATTGACCCTGAGTTAGTATCTTCCGAAGCCTTATCTCGTATCCAAGCATTAGCCCAAATCTTGCCACCCTTTTCTATTGCTGGATTTGAATGTCGTTTAGGTGAAAAACAATCGAGAGTAGATTTTCAAGTCAGTTTCCCTCATCTAAACCTGAATCTGCCAGAGAATTTTCTAACTCATTCGTTTTGGCAAACCTTTCAGGACTTTTGCCAGGAGTGGGTCGATCCAACATCTCTCCTACACCGAAATGTTGACCGACTCTGGCTAGAATTCGATTTACCCGATCGATCCTCTCAAGTGCCAATTCCCTGTTTTTTCTTATCACTGAATAAGGATAATATCAGAGAGTTTCAATATTTTATCAAAACAATTCTCAGGTTACTTAACTATCGAACTGACTCAATACTAGAATCGAATCTTCTGCTTTGTGCTAATTGCCTACCTAATAAGGCCAGAATCGCACACATTGGAGCAATGCTGTCTCGACCAACTCAGGAGATAAGGATAGTTGTAAAAGAAATTCCCTCGCAAGAATTATGTAATTTTTTAGATAAAATTGGTTGGATCGATACAACAAATAAGTTTAAATCTCTTGTAGCAATTCTATCTGAGTTTGTAGACTCCATTGCATTAACTTTTGATGTTGGCGATACTATTCATCCCAGAATTGGTTTGGAATGTTTTTTGGAAAAGCAGCCTTACGATGAACCGCGCTGGCAAACATTTTTAGATTATCTAGTTGAAGAAGGTTTATGTACCCCAGCTAAGAGAAAAGCGCTCCTTGCTTGGCCGGGATTTTCCCAGAAAGCAGATATACCAGAATTATGGCCTACTAATTTGGCAGGAGGCGATCTTTTTCTGGGTTCTAACGTGTTGAGTGTTTTTTGGAGAACTATTAATCATATAAAAGTTATCTATGAACCAGGTAATCTCTTGGAAGCTAAAGGTTATCTAGCGTTTGGTCATAATTGGTTGAATGCTAGTGATTTATCTGTAGGGACGCTGCTAAAAACTGAAGATTCTAATCAAGCTAATTTATTTCATACTAGCGATACTGAAGTTGAGGTTTCTCAGTATCTAAAACAAGTTTGCAGCTACTACGATAGTATAACCCCACTGTATTTGAAATATATAGGTAAAACCTATCAAGCAGGTGTGTTCCCGACGAATTTAGAAATAGATTTCTATCGTCACAGCAACCTTTACTTTGGAGCGCAAGCAGGTATCCAACCCGGACATCACATCCTAGATGCTGGTTGCGGTGTTTGTGGCCCTAGTATTGACATTGCTCGAAACATCAAGGGAATCACAATTGATGCCATCACCTTATCTTCGATTCAAGCTGATACCGCTAGAGAGTTAGTGCAGGAGGCAGGACTAGCTGACCGGATTCAGGTTCATGTTGGTGACTTTCATCAACTCCCATTTACTGATGAGGTGTTTGATGTAGTATTTTTCTTGGAATCTACCGGATATTCCTACAACTTTCAACGTCTCTTTGCCGAAGTTTACCGAGTATTGCGTTCAGGGGGGTATTTGTACATCAAAGATGTTTTCTGTAAGGAGCCGCCTCTATCAAAACAAGAGCAGCAGGAACTTGCAGAATTTGATCGAGTTTATGCTCAATATAAAACTTCCCCAATGAGTGAAATTGTGAAAGCAATTTCATCTGTAAATTTTCAGGAAATTATTAGCTGCGAGTTGAAAGAAATTAACAACACAAAATTGTTTAGCAAGGCAATGTTTGAGTACAAAAATGGATTGCCTGAATTAACAGAATTTGGTAAATCTCATTACCGCCAATTCAAATGTTTGCCAGTATTTTTTGGAGAAATTAAAGCTCGCAAGCCTAGCACCTAACCCCCCAGCCCCCTTCCCTACCAGGGAAGGGGGAGCCGGAAAGTCTCTGTCATCGCAGGGAGGGGGGAGCCGGAAAGCCCCTCTCCTTGCAGGGGAGGGGTTGGGGGAGGGGTCAATTGGCCAACAATAATTAATTTTTAAGGATATTTATGAAACTATCTAACTCCCTTAAAGAGCATTGCCGTAGAAATTTTCTCCTAATAGGTGAAGCGATATTATTCTTGTTATTCGCTAATCATCCCCTTCAAGCACAAATTGTTCCCGATACCACTCTACCCGTCAATTCCCTGGTTGCGCCAAATAGTAACACCATCATCATCAACGGCGGCACACCTACGGGAGGTAACCTGTTTCACAGTTTTAGTGAATTTTCTCTGCCTACGGGAAATGAGGCTTTCTTTAACAACAACCTGACCATTGAGAATATCATCAGCCGCGTTACAGGTAGCTCTATTTCTAATATTGATGGCTTAATTCGAGCCAACGGCACGGCTAATCTGTTTCTGATCAATCCCAACGGGATTATTTTTGGGCCAAATGCTTCCCTAAATATTGGCGGCTCATTTTTGGCTAGTACAGCTAATACTATTAACTTTGCTGACGGCACTCAGTTCAGTGCTACTAACCCGCAACCTCAATCTTTACTGACAGTTAATGTTCCCGTTGGCTTGAACTTTGCCAACAATTCAGCAACTATTCGGGTGCAAGGCACGGGTCATAACTTCAGTGCACCAAACTTATCACCTATCCTCAGAGGTAATAATAATTCAACGGGTCTACGGGTCTCACCAGGGAAAACGCTTGCCTTGGTGGGAGGGAATCTAAGCTTGGAAGGTGGCATTCTCGCAGCAGAAGGCGGTCACATTGAGTTAGGTAGTGTTGGTGCTGGTTTAGTTAATCTCAACCTCGCGACTCAAGGCTGGACTTTCGGTTATGAAGGCGTGCAAAGTTTCCAAGATATTCAGCTATCTCAAAAGGCTTTAGCTGATGCTAGTGGTGCTGGTGGCGGCTCAATCTCTATACAGGGACGACAGTTGTCAATCCGCGATGGCTCAGCAGTTTTGATTCAAAACCAAGGTGTTCAACCAGCTGGAAGCATCAGCGTAAATGCTTTGGATTCTATGGAAGTGATTGGCATATCTCCCGATGGAATGTTTCCTAGCAGTTTGTTTAATGAAACTTTGGGAGTTGGCAATGGAGGAGACATTGCAGTTTCAACAAGACAGTTGCTTATTAAAGAGGGATCGCAAATAGGCGCGAGAACTTTCAGTACGGGAAAAGGTGGTAGTATAACTGTAAGCGCTTCTGATTCTTTTCAATTGATGGAAGTTTCACCTATCAATCCTATATTTATCAGCAACCTCACGGCTCTAACTTTTAGTTCTGGAGATGGGGGAAATATCACTGTCTCAACAGGGCAATTGACTTTGCTGGATGGAACAAATGTGGCATCTGGAACTTTCGGAAGTGGTCAGGGCGGAGATTTGGTTATTAATGCTTTTAAATCGATAGAACTGGATGGAGTAAATCAATTGACTTTTTTTCCAAGTGCTTTGGCTGCTTCAGCTACCAATACTGGAAATGCTGGTAAATTGATACTCAATACATCAAGGTTGATTGTTCGGAATGGTGCAAGGATCGAGAGTTCTACCGCCGCAAGTGGAATGGCGGGAAGTGTTACCATCAACGCCTCAGATTCCGTAGAAGTGAGTGGCACAGTACCAGGTTTTGTAAATCCTAGTCTAGTAAGTTCGTCTGCTATTATTCTGGATGAAGTCTTTCGACAGATATTAAGACTGCCGGATGTGCCGAGTGGAGACTCAGGAAACGTAACGATTAACACCAATCAGTTGCGCGTTACTGATGGAGCGCAAGTTACGGTTAGGAATGATGGGACAGGCAGGGCAGGAACGATCGCAGTTAATGCCCGATCGATTTTTTTAGACGATCGCGCTGGCATCACAGCTTCTACCGCATCCGGTAGTGGTGGAAATATTGAATTACAAGCAAATAATTTATTATTGATGCGTCGCAACAGTTTAATATCTGCCACCTCTTTCGGTGCTGGCGATGGTGGCAACATTAGTACCAACAGTGCTTTACTCGTTGCCTTCCCAGAAGAAAATAGCGATATCAGCGCTGATTCCATAGACCAACGTGGCGGTAACGTTACTATTAATAGTTCGGCAATTCTTGGCATCGAATTCCGAACCAAAAATACTCCCGAAAGTGACATTACTGCTACTGGTGCAAACTCTTTATTGAGCGGTACGGTAACTATTAATAGTCAAATTGTCGATCCCACTTCTGGATTAGTAGATTTGCCAGATGATGTCGTCGATCCTAATGCACTGATTGCTCAAGGCTGTCCCGCTGACAGGGGTAATTCATTTCTAATTACCGGAAGTGGCGGTTTGCCACCAGTACCCACTGACGTGCTTCCCACTAGTTATAGAGTATTGGACGATGAAGTAAGAAACAACGAACGGGAACAGAGAGGAAGAGGAACAAGAGAACAAAGCAATATTTCACCTGATACTAATTATTCCCTATCCACTACTCAAGAAAATGCAGAAATTGTGGAAGCAACTGGTTGGATAACCAACAATAAAGGTGAAGTAGCGCTGATTGATGCTGCGCCTAATGTCACCAAAAACAGTAATTCGTTCGTCTCTGCATCATGTCCTTAAAACTTTACTTGGGTGATTGACCATAATAAAACTTGTTTGTAGTGAGGACTTTAGTCCTCAGAGCGAGGACTAAAGTCCTCACTACGAACTATGGATAATTATCTATTTCTAGTGATAACGGCTATTACGAAGTAAAAGTTCGGTTCTACTACCCTTGTAAGATTACAGATCCCGATACTCTCGTAGTGAGAAGAGCGGTTTAAACGCTGACTCATTTATGTTGTAATTACTGCTGGTTATTTGTAACTCGTTTTATAGGTGAGATCGGTGCATAAGTGGTTATTGCCAAGTTTAAGCGAAATTTTAGCCCAAAGTAGCGAAAATTGGGCGGAAGATGCGTTACAGCCTGCTAAAACGCGGACTGCCAGGGCAAGAGTAAAAGCAGAACGGGAATGGATGGGCGCGATCGCAGCTTTAGAGGTAATATTGCGATCGGCGATCGAACCTGCTGACAAACACCACCTTCACCAGCCAGCACCCCAAGGCATCATTTTAGCTGGCCCTACTCCCATTTTCAGCCATCCCAGCGTCAATTGCCACTTTCCCACCTGGACTTTTACCACTCAGCTAGCAAATCCTTGGATTAGCGCCCGTTTTCAGTTGCCGCCAGCCAAAGAAGGCAACGCGCCTACCAACGATTGCGGTAATTCTTTAGCATTAGCGCCCACCGATCCTTTAGCAGTCGAACAGTTTTGTTTAGTTTTAACCGCTAACTTTAGTTTAGTGATGGTTTTGGGAGAAGACCTCAACGGTATTCCCGCTTTCATGTATTCCTTTGCACCGGAAGTAGTGCAGCAAGCTTGGGTAGCGTTGAGGAGTCGGGTATTGTTAAGCGGACCCCATCACATCCGCCAGTTAGATAATTTGGCCGGTCAATTTTCCCCTGCCCCACCGGATTACCGAACGGTGATGCAATTCAGTCAATTGTTGCTCAAACATATGCCAGATGAGGATATCGAACATCAGGTATCCCACATCAAGCATCAAGATAGTCAGGAAATTTCCCATTCCCAATTCCCGATACCCGCTTCCCCATCCAACGATGTGGAATTGTTGCAGGCATTCGCCCATGAAGTGAGAACGCCTCTGACGACGATTCGCACTTTGACGCGACTCTTACTCAAACGCAAAGACTTAGCACCAGATATTATCAAACGTTTAGAAATTATCGATCGCGAATGTAGCGAACAGATCGATCGCATGGAATTGCTTTTCCAAGCCGCAGAATTAGAAGTATCTCCCAAAGAATCATCTGCCGTTCGCCTCACGCCAGTTTCCCTCGCCCAAGTTCTCCAGCAAAGCTTACCTCGTTGGGAAAAACAAGCCAATCGGCGCAATCTCACCTTGGATGTTGTCTTACCGCAACAAATGCCCCAGGTAGTCAGCGATCCTACCATGCTCGATCGCATTCTCACCGGATTGATCGATAACTTCACCCGCAATTTACCCGCAGGTAGCCACATTCAAGTCCAGGTGATCCCAGCCGGCAATCAACTGAAACTGCAACTTCAGCCCCATACCGGTGCGGTAGCCCCTGAATGCCAAACTGAGAAACTCTCGCCAAACAAAGACACTCAGCCGACTCGCAAGTTCATCGGTCAACTGCTGATGTTCGAGCCGGAAACTGGTAGCATTAGCCTCAACCACAACGTTACCAAAAATCTCTTCCAAGCACTGGGCGGCAAACTGATCGTGCGCCAACGCCCCCAGCAAGGCGAAGTGTTAACTATTTATCTGCCGTTGGAAAATCATACAGAAATCATTCGATTTTAGATTGATTGTCATTTGTCATTGGTCATTTGTCATTTGTCATTGAGAAGGATAAAGGATAAAAATTAACTGATTTTTTACAACTGTACATCTCTCCATTTCACAGAAAGGTGTATAGTTAATTTGATATCGATAAAATTAATGTGGTGTCATCTACAATTACCGCAACCGTCAAGGCGATTAAGGCATTCTTAATTGCTAAAACTATGATTACTAATTTATTCTTACCCCTAGTCCCTAGTGCAGCGCGGCAAAAATAACCCACCAGTTTCATTCTTAATT
>DATNQN010000093.1 GCA_036703985.1 Leptolyngbyaceae cyanobacterium | reverse complement strand
GGCAGGGGGCAGGGGGCAGGGGGAAAGATAAATGACACGGTTAAAGTGAATTGGTATGAGTTTTACAATAGAATTTTAAGAGATTTTCATTTTTTCATAAAATTTATGTTTAATTTACCACTTAAGCTTACATAAACTTTATATTTTAATTTCAAAAAAAAACAGAAACTTTAGATTTTAAAATTAACTTGATAGTCAATGACATAAAATATTTTTGCTTATAATTAAGAAAGCAAATTAACCATACCCTAATTAGGAGAAAAAGATGAGTTTTGCTATCTTTAACGAAACTTATTATCTAAATAGCTATGCCGATGTAAAAGCAGCTGTAGATGCAGGCATATTTAGTTCTGGTTTACAACACTTTCAAAATGCCGGTTTAGCAGAAGGACGCAGCCTTATTTCTGCTGCTTTTGACGAAAAAACTTATTTAGAAAGATACCCAGACGTAGCAGCTGCCGTGCAAGCAGGAGTGTTCAAATCTGGATTGCAGCACTTCGTGATAGTTGGCGAATCGGAAGGACGTACCGGAGTACCGATCGGAGGCCCCGATCCGGTACAATTTTTCAATGAAAAAGCCTACATCACTAATAACTTAGATGTCGCGGCTGCCGTCAGACAAGGGGTTTTCAAATCAGGTTTAGAACACTACCAAAAAATCGGACAATTTGAAGGAAGAACCGGATATTTTACCGCTTCCGAATCTAGCGACGTAGTAACTGGTTTTGGCGCTAAAACCCAACTATATGGAGTAAGTGTCGTTACTGTAGTCGGAGACATCGGCAGTCAAACATATGATATCAGACTCACTACCAAAGGTAATAACGAAATTGATACCCTAGTTGGCGGTGCCGGCGAAGACCAATTTGTCGTAGGAGTGGGACGAATTACCAGTAGTAGTGCCACCGCTCAAGGTAATATCCAACCCTTCTATCTCAATTCAAAAGATGTGGGTACGGATGATTATGCTTTGATTCAAAATTTTGAAAAAGGAAAAGATACAATTATTATCGGTGGTACGCCAAATGACTATACTTTAGTCCCCAATGGTTTTGGTGGAAATTACTTAATCTATACATCATCTGCTTCTAAAATAGGCAAACAGAATGACTTGGTTGCTGTAGTGGAAGGAAATCCTGATTTAGCAATGCTTAACCCATCTGATGCCATTAAGAGCGGATATATAATTTTGGGTTAATTTTTATCTTAATGGAGCAATTCAAATGGTGGACTTGACGTGGGTGAACATTCAGTTTGGCTCCTTGTAATGCGGTAAATTCCTTCGTTAACAGCGATCGCGGAGCATTCCGAAGGAAAGCTTGACGGTGGGAGTATGTCAAGAAAAAGGGGAGGTTGAAACACAACCCGCCCTTTTGCCAGTAGATGAATAATCTTTTTAGATTGGGAAGTGGGGACTGCTGTGGCAGAACAAAAAACTTTCTTTGCTTTGTTCGATATCCCGGTTCGACCCGTGGAATTTTCCCCAGTTCTCAGTCCCTAACTCCCAGTAAATTTGACTTCTACTTGGTGGCAATGATGATTCCGTGAGGAGTCCAAGCATTGCAGTCAATACGCTCCATTTTTGTGAAGCCGGCATCTCGCAGACATTTTTCGTGATCTGCCCAGGAGTAAATCATGCCGCCTGTAGCGGGAAGGGCCATAAAGTAGGGTGAGTCGAGTGCAGCCATTACAGGGCCATTTTCATCATCAGAGGAGATGGAGTTGAAGATGATGACCGAACCACCTGGTTCGAGTGCTTCATAAGCTTTCCGAAGCAAGAATGTGTTTTCTTCCAATGTCCATATGACTAGCACGTGGATAAACATGAAACAGTCATGGCCCTTGGGAAACTCGTCAACGAAGATATCAACGCCACGAACGTGAATGCGATCGGTTAGTCCGTGTGCATCGATTTTCTTTTGTGCGATCGGACAGCTAGCAGGAATTTCCAACAGGGTGATATCCACGTTCGGATAAGCAGCGGCTACAGTTGTGGCGTTGGTAGCGTCCCCACCGCTCACGTCTACCACTTTCCGGAATTTGGAAAAGTCAACATTTTTGATCAACAATGGATTGGCCAACCTTGACCAAGAACCCATGTAATTGTAGAATACCTTTTCTATTTCTGGGTGTTCGATAAAGCGATGGTAGAGATCGGGGCCTTCTCCTGGAAACTGCCTCAAACCCACGTTGCGATTTTGGCGCAAAGACTCGACAAAATCTAGCTGTCCTACATAAACAATGCGAGCCTCAAACAGAACCGTATCGTAAAATTCTTGCCAAATGCCATCCACAAACAGCATTTGCATTACAAAACTATTGCGATATGTATCGCCTTCTTTAATAACAAGTTTTAGAGCAGTTAAACCTAACATTAAGCACTTAGTCGGATATGCTTCTAGGTTAAGCCGATCGCCAATTTCTTCTTTGGTGAGATCGGGTTCTCTAGAAAGCAATTCAAATACACCCAACTCGCAACCTGCATAGAGGTATTGGAAAGCAGCATGACCGAAAAGCAACATGGTCAAATCGCTCATTTTTAAGGAGTCTCTGTTGTCCTTAAGCAACCTGAGCGTTTCACCATCTACAGATGTTTTTTTAGAATTTGCTACATCCAAAAAATTAAGTAAAGTCGTCATATTTACTGCTAGCCTTTTTCTTCTCTATTTTTGGCAGTTATCTTCGGCGGAATAGTCATACCTAATCATTTTTAAAGACTCTTTATAAACTTATTTAATTGAGTCATTTGTTTGGCTCGCTTAGGTATCATTGTGAACTATCATCGCACCCTATTTTTAGATTCGTCAATACTAACAGTCCCTTAAACTACGATCTGCCTACTAATCCTTCCCAATCCTACCAACACCCATCTATTTCAAGACTGCTTAGCTAGGTAAAAAGTAGGAAAAGTAGGAAAGTGGGAAAAGTATAGCCATTACATATATTTTTTGCTTATGTACTGCGAAGCATTAACAACTTTACTTAGAAATGGTATCTTGATATTCAATTAGGAAAGCTAAGGTAGTATACAATCGTGGCGACTTATGCCGAATATATCAAATTCAAGCTTTGAGAGGTTTATCTGAAAGCAGGATAGTGGCTTCAGGCACAAATTTATCGCGGGTGGGAAAATCAACAATCAATTCGGCCTTTATGCAAATGAGAATTTCTACTACACTGGCTTTAGTCGGTAAGTTTTACTTATACAAGTGGCGTACTGCTTTCAGCAGTACGGCTGGTTATTTTCAGCGACTCCCAGACATACTCAGACCGATTTAACGCAGCTGGGTATTAGGGAATAGAGAAATCAACAGCCCTTAGAAGTAAGATATTTAACATTGATATCAGATTTCTTGTCATCAGCATTTCCAGCTAAAAAGCTTTGTTATTATTGTTTGGCTTGAATGCCCTGTGGGTGGCAAACTCATAACTTAAAATTCATAGCTTGCCTAATTCCAAAAAAACGGCGGAATCTACGTTTTGTTTAGAGATCGATAATCCGCTGAAAGTGTTTGTTTAAGTTTTTATATTTGGATTGGATTGGCAAATTTAAATATTTTTTTAATTGCTGAATAAGTTGATTTAATTTATATTCAAACCAGTTAAAATCTGGTTACGCAAATTTCATAGAGATCGAGAGTAATGAACCTTATAACCACCAAAATACCGATCGCAAACCCAGGTTTTGAACTACCCTTTCTGGGAGATAACGAATTTACTACCCAGAATGTACCCGGTTGGCAAGTATACGACCCATCCGAACTGATCCTCATCCCGTTCGTTTCTAACT
>DATNQN010000092.1 GCA_036703985.1 Leptolyngbyaceae cyanobacterium | reverse complement strand
TGCTAAGTCCTCTGAGTTGGTTTTTCTGAGTGGCGTACATACTTGGTTAATCTCGCTATATATTTACTATATAGCGAAATTAACTCGAACGTAAAGCCGTCGTAGAACGACGGGGTTTCCACCCATAATTTTCGATGATTTATTTCCCCGATCGTGCGATCGCTTTTCTTTATTTATATTCCTTCATAAATTGTCAAAACATCAGGCTGACAGCGCTTGAGCGTCACTTCAATTACTTGAGAAGCTTCCGTTTTCAAATCTTCAACATAGCCAAAGCTAGCATTCTTAGCTTCTATCAACTCTTGGAAAGGCCCAAAATAGTAGATGCAACAAGGTTTAACGGTGGTAATTTCTGCCCACCAAGGCTTATCCTCTTCGCGTAATTCTATTTCGATTGCGATATCAACCACTACTTTACCTTCTTCGCAACACCTCGATCGTTTTTTTAGTTTGGTTAAAAATAGGCTGACGGCAAATCACTCTGTAGCAACATTTTAGAGAATTGATACTATTGATACTTTTTTAGATACCGCACTTACTACTGTTATTCTCAAACACCTTATATAGCCATCCTATTTGAGTAATCAACCCCACCCTAGCCCTCCCCTTAGTAAGGGGAGGGTTGGGAGTACCCAAAACTTCACTGTGAACCAGGGATCAAAGCCCTAGCCCTCCCCTTGGTAAGGGGAGGGTTGGGTGGGGTCTAGTTGTTCGCAATTCATTTAAAATTGCCATACCTATATCTAAATAAACTGCCTATTCCCTCAGATGGAGGTTAATCTTTCTTATATTCTCTGTAATTAAAGCTTAAATCAACCTTAAACTAACTCTACGTTTGCCAAAACAATCAAGCAGGCAAACATAATTTTCTATTGGGGTGCCTATCTTCATTAATAAAAACTCTTGTAATGGATAGTTAACCAATGGCCAAAAATCATACTAAGCTAACTCAGGTTTCCTTAGAACAACATCACTTGAATTCACGACTACTTACAGATTTACCAAAACTTCAGTTTAAAATAAATGTTACTCCTCAACGAGTTTTTCGATATTTACTTTGGATAGTAATTACCCTTACCGTACTCAGTTTTATCGGCAAATTAAACCTTTACTTTCTGCCTGACTACCCAGGAAGATACGATATCGCACAGATATTCGATGTAGACAGCGAAAACAACATACCAACAATGTACTCATCGCTTTCTTTATTGCTATGTTCTATTCTTTTGGCCATTATTGCTTACCTTAAAAAATCAGTTGGTAATCGCTACACTCGTCATTGGATCGCTTTATCAATTATTTTTCTATACTTATCCGCAGATGAAATAATGACTCTTCACGAAAGAACTATTACACCGCTGAGAAATCAGCTTAATCTAAAAGGAATTTTTTATTTTGCTTGGGTTATACCGGCTGGGATTTTATTGGTGATTTTTTTGTTGGCATTTTTTAAATTTATGCTCCACCTTCCGGCAAAAATAAGAAATTTATTTATCATTGCTGGCAGTACCTATATTGCAGGTGGATTGGGCGTAGAAATGCTCGGCGGATACTATGCTAACTTATATGGAGAAGAGAATATATTTTATGAAATTATCGTCACTATTGAAGAATGTTTGGAAATGCTAGGTATCGCCATCTTCCTTTACGCCTTACTGTCATATCTGAAGTTATATATACAACAAATTAGATGGGATTTTAATTTAACTGTAAATGGAAAACAAATAGGAGAAACCCCATCTTAAGTTTTGAAGGATAGGTAGCCCTGCCAGATAATGATACAAGTTATCGCAACCGCCAAAGCGGTAAGGACATTCTTAATTACTGAAACCCTTGATTCTTTCTAGCCTCTTCTTTCCCTAGTCCCTAGCTATACTAGCTAATAGGGTGAGCATCCCTAACAAAACTTTTCAATCTTTTCAATCTATTAGGAATAAACAGCGTTTTGCAATGCCCACCCTACTCATCTTGGTTTGCTTTATTTCCCTGCAATTTGCGGTAAATAAAACCTAATTCAATTCCAAATATTCATCGAAACTGACTAGTTTTAAATGATCGGGGTTTTCTACGATTTCTTTCGCTAATAAATAACCCGCAATTGTCCAAGTTTGATATCTTCTAGCTTCTTTGCCAACTAATCGCCCGTTTTTCCCATCATAATATTCAGGCCATTCATCCTTACACAAACGTTTTTCCGCAGTTTTAATTGCTCGATGACCGAGTTCGGGTCTACCCATTTTTTCAGATGCAGCAATTAACATCCACAGCAGAACAGGCCAACTGCCACCATTATGATAAGACCAAGCTCTATTTTTCGGATCGCATCCTGTTAAAATCTTCCATTCGATGTCTTCTAAAGCGGGAAAACATAGTTTCATCGGCATATCTCCCACTAAATTTTTCCACCTAGTTTCAATCAAACTTAAAATTCCTAATGACTGGTACTTATCAGTTAAAGAACTAATAACTGCCATCAAATTTCCTAAAGAAAAGAAGCGGCAATCGATTTGGGAAGGGCCTAAATTACCAGCTAAATATCCGCCTCCTTCTGGCAACCACTCGGTTAGGGTATAAAAAGGAATCGAATCCGAATAAATATTAAATTTATTGAGAGCTTCTTCACCGTATTCTTCCACTTCATAGCGGTAAATTACATTCAAACGGTGATTATCTAGCCAATAGTTTACGCGAATATGTTCGGTTAAATCTAAAATGCGCGTGCGAATTGCTTGTATTAGATATTGATTTTCCGATTTATCTAAAAGCAATTCTTTGCCAACTCGTAACGCAGCATAAAATAAAGATTGAATATCTAAAGGATGACCGTAAAGACCCATCCGACGATCGATCATGCTAGCGCCATCGGGAACCAGCAGGGTAGGATACATATCGAACCGCGCCACCAAGCACAGTTCCATGATTAACTTGATACCCTGTTGGAAGTCTTCTCGCTCGACTAAAGCGGTATCGTTAGTAGCTCGAATATATGCACGCAAAAGTATCATCCACCAAAGGCAAGAATCTACAGGAGCTACTCTGGCGATCGCGTGTTCGCCAAAATCCGCTTTTAACCGTTCCTTCCCATCAAGATGTTGCACCTTAAAACTAGCTGGCATCAACCCCCGACCGGGTTTAGAAGATACCAATTGCCTTTCTTTCGGCTGTAATTTTAAAGTTTCTTCCAAAAAATTATGAACTATCTCCGTTCTACCTTTCACTAAAAAAAGCAGGGCAGAAGAAACAAAATCCCTAATAAAACATTGGTCGTAATTAAGTGCTTCCACCTCCGGATCGCGAGCAGCTACCGTACCCACTGGACGACCTTGATAATAAATAATCGAATCTTCCAGCGCTTGCCATGCTTCTTTGACAATATAATCTTCCTGGCTCATTAATAATCCTCAAATAAATGACAAGTTTATCATTCTCACCAGATCGGATCATCGACCAATAGATTAATCGTCAACTCTTCCCGTCCTGGTGGTACTGCTGTGATACAAGCACGAATGCAATGCCCATCCTCAATTTCTACTTCGCAAGCGTGACAGGAACCCATCAAGCAACCAGTCGGAATAAAAACCCCCGCCCGTTCAGCTACTTGTAAAAGCGGTTCTCCCACTTCAGCCTCTACGATCGCGTTATCTGGTAAAAATCTAATTTTAGTCATTTGTTATTGGTCATTGGTCATTTGTTATTGGTTATTTGTCATTGGTCATTGGTCATTTGTTATTGGTCGTTTGTTATTGGTCATTATTCTGACTACTGAATTATGGATTTTGTATTCTTTCTTCAAATGACTTAACGAGACAAAATGGGTGATAAATCTAGATGTTTTTCTACCTCACTTGCCAAGAAATCTAACAAAGCTTCTCGCTGTTCGCGATAATTGGGAATTCCATTAGGTAAAGCAGGCAAACCTCGTTGTTGTCTTAGCAAATTCAACCAAGCACGTCGCCAAGGGCCATTATCAAAAATCCCGTGCATATAAGTACCCCAAACTGATTGAGTGGAGTCAACCATTCCCAAATAAGGGTCGTCAAATAAAGGTTGAGTATCTGCTGCTTCTAGCGTGCGGGTGCGCCCTTGATGAATTTCATATCCAACTACTGGTAAACCAATTTGCGGAAAATTAGATGTAACCTGGCGTTGTCGGGCAACTTTTTGATGGGTAATCACCGTTTTTAAAGGTAGCAATCCCAAACCTTCAGCCCGACCTTCCGAACCTTCAATTCCTTCCGGATCGGCTACAATTTTACCCAACATTTGGAAACCGCCGCAAATTCCCATCACCGTACCACCTGCGGCTACATAGTCCTTAATTGCTTCTGCCATTCCCGTTTGATTAAGATAATTTAAATCAGCAACAGTAGTCTTAGAACCGGGAATAATTACCGCATCTGGATGTCCTAAATCTTGTTTGGGATTGATATATTTTAAATTAACCGTAGATTCTGCTTCCAGGGGATCGAAATCAGTGAAATTAGAAATTCTCGGTAACCGAATTACACCAATGGTAATGTCTGCATGGTGATTGCGAGAGCGACGTTCAAATAAATCTAGGGAATCTTCGGCGGGAAATTGTTGTTCGAGCCAGGGAATGACGCCAATTACTGGGATACCCGTGCGTTCTTCCAACCATTTAATACCCGGTTGTAACAAACTGCGCTGTCCGCGAAATTTGTTGATAATTACGCCTTTAATTAAATTTCTTTCGGCTGGTTCTAATAATTCTAAAGTACCAACTACATGAGCGAAAGCACCGCCGCGATCGATATCTACTACTAATATAGTGGGAGCATTTAAATAGCGTGCCACTCGCATATTAGTTAAGTCGCGATGTTTGAGGTTGATTTCGGCTGGGCTACCGGCACCTTCACATACAATTAAATCGAATTCAGAACCTAATATTTGCAGCGATTCGGTAATTGCTTGCCAACCTACATCAAAATATTGCTCGTAGTACTCTAGTGCGGTAGCTCTACCCACAGCTTTACCTTTAATAATTACCTGGGAAGTCATATCCCCTTGGGGTTTGAGTAAAATGGGGTTCATCTCCACGCTAGGGGTAATTCCAGCCGCCCAAGCTTGCACCGCTTGAGCATGACCGATTTCTCCGCCAGTAATGGTTACGTAAGCATTGAGAGCCATATTCTGTCCTTTAAAAGGCGTTAAACGCCAACCGCGTCGTGACAGAATGCGACAAATAGCAGCAGTTAAAAGAGTTTTTCCAGCGTGGGAGGTAGTTCCCACCACCATAATTGCTTTCATAGGGTATTTATAACTGTGAGGGAGTGAGTGAGGGGATGGGGGGATGGGGGGATGGGGAGCAGGGGAGCAGGGGAGAGAGGGAGATAAATATAATAAATTTTCATCCTTCACACTTCATCCTTCATCCTTTACCCTTCATCCTTTAGAAGGGTAGTCGGAGCCAACGATGCAAGGTATTGTAGATGCGATCGCTAAATGAAGCAGTTGGTATCTTACCGCCTTGCTGCTCCCATTGCTCGATAATTTGGTATCCCAAAGGTGTCAGGCGAAAACTATTGGTAATTCCCTGTCCGTCTACCTCTCGCCGCAACACCCCTACTTGAATTAGCCACATTAAGGCATTGTCAGCGCCCAATTCTGAAAGAGGACTTTGGGTATATTGCTGCTGATAGCCTGGAACACCTGCCATTTCTTGAACGTCAATGCTGCGAGAGCGCATCATCACGAACAAAGCCAATTGGAAGGGAGAACACCGTAGTGCCCTTTCTGCTCGTCGGACAGTTTTTTGGGGATAAGAAACGGGTTTAGCAGCTTTTGAGTTAATAGATATCATCGATATTTAATCAGCAATGGTAGAAGACAACTAGTAGATAGGGGCTAGGGGATAGGGGCTAGGGAAAGAAGGGTCTAGAATTAAGGGTTTAACTTGGCGGTTGTTATAAAGTCTTTTTATTCGTTTTCTATCATAAGCGCGTTTTCTCTAGTGGCAACCATTTTGCGATCGCTACCGCCACAACTAAGCAGTAAAATCCAAAAGGTGAAACCATCTGAAATGACAAGGAAACTAAATTTATGGCTCTAGCGGTTGGGACATCTGCGCCAGCATTTACTGCCAAAGACACCAACGGGAACACCGTTTCCCTGTCTGACTTGGCTGGTAAAACTGTTGTTTTGTATTTTTATCCTAAAGATGACACCCCTGGCTGCACCAAACAAGCTTGTAGCTTTCGGGATAACTACGCTGACTACGAAGGTAAAGACATTGTGGTACTAGGAGTCAGCAAAGATGATGAATCTTCTCACCAACAATTTACTGAAAAATTTAACCTGCCTTTTCCTCTGTTGGCTGACACCGACGGTGCAATTATCAAGGCTTACGATGTAGATGGCGGCGGATATGCCAAGCGCGTCACCTATGTAATTGATGGTAGTGGCAAAATCATCCACGTTGACGCTAACGTTAACACCGCTAACCACGCTCAAGATATTTTAGCGGCGATTGGTTAAGGATGAAGGGGGAAGGGGGAAGGGGGAAGGGGGA